>JAHJLF010000076.1 GCA_018821925.1 Candidatus Edwardsbacteria bacterium | reverse complement strand
AGCTCTTGGCTTTGGCCAGGCCCTTCTCCGCCAGGTACTTGGTGATGGCGCTGGTCAACGTCGTCTTGCCGTGATCAACGTGACCGATCGTCCCGATATTTACGTGCGGCTTGGTTCGCTCGAATTTTGCTTTGGCCATGGCGCTTCTCCTTATAAAAGGATTTATTCTTTAAGAATTCATGTTTCAAATGGAGCCCACCACCAGAATTGAACTGGTGACCTCGTCCTTACCAAGGACGCGCTCTACCGACTGAGCTAGGCGGGCATTGGTTATTAAAGAAAAGAACAATAAACCCCTATCCCCCCAAGTCACCACTACTTTGGGCGGCAGAGTCTGTTTTTTCCGAAGAATTGTAATTATATCAAATTTTTAGGATTTGTCAACTATATTTTTTGCCGATTGTCGAAATATCTTCCCTCCCCTGCCAGGGGTGATTACCTGCCCAAAACAGATATTTCGCAAGATCATTGAAATAAAATGGAGCGAATGAACTACAATTTCTTCCTTGCGCTGGAATCTCCGCCTAAGCCAACACAATAGCCATGATATGCGGCGGATCCGCCGCCGCCCTACTTTGAAGCTAAACATCAGGCGGAGAACCGTCAATTACGTCAGGAGCACTAATCCGCCTCAAGCGGACTACACCCGCTCGTGCCCTTCAAGCATCATTTATACAAATAAATGGAGCGGGTGAACGGAATCGAACCGTCGTATCCTGCTTGGAAGGCAGGAGCACTAACCGTTGTGCTACACCCGCTCGTATCGCTTATCCACCGATATTTTGACCCCGCCTTAATTCCTCCCCTTGATCAAGGGGAGGGCCGGGAGGGGTCTAAAAGTGGTGGTGAGGGGAGGATTCTCCGCCTATGAAATTATATAAGCATTAGTATGCGGCGGATCCGCCGCTGCCCTACTTTGAAGCCTGGCATCAGGCGGAGAACCTAATTTGAGGTTCTCTTCCTTATAAAAGTGGTGGTGAGGGGAGGATTCGAACCTCCGAAGGCTTCGCCGACAGATTTACAGTCTGTTCCCTTTGGCCACTCGGGAACCTCACCACTTTATTATATTTACTGGCCGGTCGTCGAGTCGCATAAAAGCATATCGAGACGCCGGCCAACTCGATTACCGTTAATTAAATTCACCTGTAACATGGAGCCACCGAAGGGACTTGAACCCCCGACCAGCGGTTTACAAAACCGCTGCTCTACCAACTGAGCTACGGTGGCCCTTCGGGTTCCTTAAGAGTTTGTAATTATAACCAAAAATATTTATTTAGTCAATACAAAACTATGCGTTCAAATTTTGCATTCCGTCGAATTACAAAATATTAATCTCTTTTGCCAATAGATATTTATGTTTTCAACTTCTTCTTCTTGGCCGCCGGGAATAATATATTGTTGAGAATAAGCCTATATCCCGGCGAGTTGCGGTACATCCTCAGATCGGTCTTGGGATCACCCACGAAATGCTGGAAATCTTCGGGATCGTGCCCTCCAAAATAGGCAAAGCTCCCCTTGCCGTATATTCCGTGCAGGTATTTTACCTCGTCGCTGCCGACCACCTCGGCCAGCAGCACTATCCCCTTTTTTATTTTGTCCCGGCGGAAGCCGGTATCCTGTCCCAAAAATTCACTGACCAGCGCCACATGATTCTGCACCAGCATGCAGGATACCGGGTCGTATTTGGCCGAAAAATCGAACATGGTGAAATAGGTATCCTTCCCCCGGGCCAGGGCGTCGGTGCCAACATCTATGTCGGAATGTTCGTACACCAGGGGATTTGTTATCACATTGAAATCGGTAAAGGCCAGGGTCTGCGTAAAGTCCAGCTTGGCCTGGTAGGCCGGATCGGCCGGGTCGCCGTCGAACTCTTTAGGTACGATGTCGGTGCCGGCGGCCGACAGGGCAATGTCCAGGGTAGTTGGCGCCGAGCACATGGCGAACAGGAAGCCCCCGTCGAACAGGTATTGCCGCAGCTTATCGGCCACTGCCAATTTCATCTGCGAGACTTTTTTATAGCCCAGTTTTCCGGCCAGCCGGGTATTGGCCCGAACATCGTTCTGGTACCAGTCGGTGTTACGGTAGTTGGAATAGAACTTGCCATACTGTCCGGTAAAATCCTCGTGGTGCAGGTGCAGCCAGTCGTACTGAGCCAGCGCCCCCGACAGAACCTCCTCGTCCCACAGAGTGGTATAGGGCACCTGGGCATAGTCCAGCGCCAGGCGGACGGCATCGTCCCAGGGATCGTGGGTCAGCGGAACATAGACCGCCAGTTTGGGAGCCTTCTCCAATTCAATCCGTTCCATGTTCCCGGATTCAATCTGGCGGTAGAGCTCCGAGGTTTGATTGTCGGAGATAATGCTGTAGCTGACCCCGGAGATTTTGCACAGCTCGGCCGTCGTCTGGTTCTCGGAGGTCAGGAACGAACCACCCCGATAATTGAGCAGCCACTCCACTTTGATTCCATTCTTCAGGCAACGGTACACCACCCCGTAGGCCCGCAGGTGGTCCGCCTGGCTTAGGTCCATGGGAATGAAGATGCTGGCGGCAGAAAGCTGCGAGAAGAATGATATTATCACCGCCAGGGAGAATAATAATGATGTGAATAATTTTTTAGGCATTGGTTTAAATATTTTTTGTGTCTTTGTGCCTTGGTGGCAAATTTGCTGGATTCTCAACCCCCGAAGTGGCATTGTTAAGTTTAATTGCATTTATATGATTTGTCAATTGAATTGTGAAACACTTTACTATTGAAATTCTAACCATTAAGTGATATCCTAACAGTGGAGGAGAAAATATTATGCGACGCTGTGAAAAATGCCGAAGATCCCTGCCCCAGGGCAGTATATATTACCGTCTGAACATCTCCCTGCTGCAGGGGTTCGACGGTGTGCTCGAGGAGGCCGACGGCACCAGCATCAAAGATTTCATCGCCCGGATAAACGAGCAGACCGCCGGGGTGCCGGAATCGCTGCTGGAGGAAGAGGTGCACCGCGAGTTCACTTTCATCTTATGCAGCCGCTGCAAGGAAAAATACTGCGCCAACCCCTTGGACCTTCCCCTCACCGGCAACAGCGTTCCTAAAAAACTTTCCGACCTGCAGGAATAATCTTTGCTGGTCATTTTTGGCAAACTTTATCCCGCATCCCCATAACCTGTCATCTGTAATCTAAAATCAAAATCGTCATGCCTCACTCCCGATTCACCCATCTTCATCTTCATACCGAATACAGCGTCCTGGACGGCCTGATCCCCGTTAAAAAACTGGTGGAAAAGGCTGCCGAGCATAAAATGGCCTCGCTGGCCATCACCGATCACGGCAATATGTTCGGGGCGCTGGATTTTTATACCGCCGCCCGTTCGGCCGGGATCAAACCCATCATCGGCAGCGAGATGTACATGGCTCCCGGCAGCCGGTTGGACCGTTCGGCCGATGCCGCCGGGGAGACCGCCTTTCATTTGATACTGCTGGCCCGTAACGAGATCGGTTACCACAACCTGATGAAGCTTTCCTCGGCCGGATTCCTGGATGGATTCTACTACAAACCGCGCATCGACAAAGAATTTCTGGCCCAGCACTCCGAGGGCCTGCTGGCCCTTTCCTCCTGCATTCAGGGCGAGGTCGCCCAGGCCATCCTGAAAGGCAACCCAAAAAAAGCCCGGGAGGCCGCCTCCTTCTACCGGGAATTGTTCGGGCCGGATTTTTTTCTGGAGATCCAGAACCACGGCCTGCCCGAGGAACTTCAGGTCATCCCCGAGATCGCCGCCATATCCAAAGAGCTGGACATCCCGCTGGTGGCCACCAACGACGTCCACTATCTGGAAGCCAAAGATGCCAAGGCCCACGACGCCTTGCTGTGCATCCAGACCGGCCGGACCATCACCGACCCCGACCGGATGAAATTTTCCAACGACAACTTCTACTTCAAATCCCCGGCCGAGATGGCCCGGCTGTTCGAGGAATTCCCCCAGGCCATTGATAACACCATGGCGGTGGCCGAGCGCTGCAATCTGCTGCTGTCTGATCTGGGTTCCGGCAAACTGAATATCCCCTCCTACGCCGTTCCCCAGGAATTCGACAGCCAGGCCGTCTATTTAAGATACCTGGCCGAGACCGGTCTCAACAAAAGATATCAGACGGTTACCTCCGGGATCAGGGAGCGGCTGAACAAGGAGCTGGAGATCATCGAGAAGATGAATTTCCCCGGCTATTTCCTGGTGGTCAAGGATTTCATTGATTTTGCCAGGGCCAACCAGGTGCCGGTGGGTCCGGGCCGTGGCTCGGCGGTGGGCAGCCTGGTGCTGTACTGCCTGGGCATCACCGACGTGGAGCCGCTGAAATTCAACCTGCTGTTCGAGCGATTTTTGAACCCGGAGCGGGTCAGCATGCCGGATATAGACATCGATTTCGGCGACACCCAGCGCGGCAAAGTGATAGAATACGTCAACCAGAAATACGGATCGGACAGCGTGGCCCAGATCATCACCTTCGGCACCATGCAGGCCAAAGCAGCGGTGCGGGATGTGGCACGGGTCTACAGCTTGAGCTACAGCGAGGCCGATAAGATCGCCAAGCTGATACCTTTCGGCAACACCATCGCCGAGGCCATCAAGCACGTTCCCGAATTGGACAAGCTGGTAAGATCCGACCCCCGCTTCCAGGAGGTGATCGAGATCGCCCAGGCGGTGGAGGGTCGGATCCGCAACGTCGGCACCCATGCCGCCGGAGTGGTGATCACGCCCGGAAAACTGACCGATTACCTGCCCCTGTATAAAAGCAGCAAAGGCGATGTGTCCACCCAGTACGAGATGGGCTGGCTGGAAAAATGCGGGCTGCTGAAGATGGACTTTTTGGGTTTGCGCAACCTGACGGTGATCGACGACACCATCCGGATGCTCCGGGAGCGGGGCGTCAATGTGAACATAGACGCCATCCCCTACAACGACGAGCAGACCTTCGCCCTGCTGAAGAAGGGTAACACCACCGGGATATTCCAACTGGAATCGGCCGGAATGCGCGACCTGACGGTCAAGCTTCAGACCTCCTCCCTGGACGACATCATCGCGGTGATCTCCCTGTACCGGCCGGGCCCCATGGATCTGATCCCGGATTTTCTGGCCCGCAAAAACGGCCAGCAGAAGATAGAATACGAGCATCCGTTGCTGGAGCCCATCTGCAAGAACACCTACGGCATCCTGATCTACCAGGAACAGGTGATGCAGGCAGTGCAGGCCCTGGCCGGTTATTCGCTGGGTGCCGGATATCTGATGCTGAAATCCATCGGCAAAAAAAGGCGGGAGGATATCGAGAAACAACGCCCGGCCTTCATCAAAGGCTGTAACGAAATCAATAAGATCCCCAAGAACAAGGCCGAGAAGATATTCGATCTGCTGGCCAAGTTCGCCGGATATGGATTCAACAAATCCCATGCCGCCGGATACGCGGTGCTGGCCTACCAGACGGCCTATCTCAAGGCCCACCATCCGCTGGAATATATGTCGGCCGTGCTTACCAGCGTGATGGGCGACACCAACAAGACCATCTCCTTCCTGGCCAACTGCCGGGAGACCGGCATCGTCATGCTTCCCCCGGACATCAACACCAGCCAGCACCAATACCAGCCTGAGGGCCAGGCCATACGCTTCGGCCTGGGCGCGGTCAAAAACGTGGGCCGAAACACCATCGATTCCATCATCGGGGCCCGCCGGGAGCTAAAAAGCTTCGATTCCCTGAAGCAGATGCTGGAGAACATCGACGCCCGGGTGGTCAACCGCAAAGTGTTGGAAAGCTTGATAAAATCCGGCTGCTTCGATGCCATCCAGCCCGACCGCGAGGGAATGCTGCACGACCTGGACCTCACCATGGAATCGGCCGCCCAGATCCGCCACGAACGGGAGATGGGCCAGACCTCCTTCTTCGACTCCGCCGAACCGGCGCCCGGGACCGCCCGGGATCCAGCAAAAAAAAACCCGGTCAAGGTGAGCCACAAGCAGTTCCTGGCCTTCGAAAAGGAGGCCCTGGGGTTTTACCTCTCCGGGCACCCCCTGGAGAAATACGCCGCCGACATCAAATGCTTCGCCAGCCATAATTTGGACCAATTGACCGGCTTGGACGATTATCAGGCGGTGATCGTGGCCGGGTTGATATCCTCGGTTAAATCCATCACCCAGAAGAACGGCAAGCCGATGGCCTTCGTCTCGCTGGAGGACCTGACCGGATTCACCGAGGTGGTGGTGTTCTCCGATCTGTACGAGACCAAGCGCAGCCTGATAAACAGCGACGGCGTGGTGCTGGTGGCCGGAACGGTGTCCACCAAGGAGGATGAGGCCCCCAAGATCGTGGCCTCGGACTTTTACGCCCTGCCGGAATGCCGCAAGGGGCTGGTGGAACAGTTGGAGATACACCTGGAACAGACCAAGATGGACGATGAGTTCACCCGCCAGCTGACCGGGATCCTGCAGCGCTACCCCGGAGTCTGCTCGGTAACCTTTGTGGTTAAAAACGGTGAATCCCAGCCGGTAAGGATACGCTCCCAGAAATTGAAGGTGATGCCGGAGCAGGAACTGCTGGCCGAGCTGAACCAGTTCCTGGGCGGGCCTTTTTATCGCTTCTGCGGCAAATGGCAGCCGGCCCCGCCCCGCAAGCAGAGCAACTATCGGAAGAACGGCCCGGGAGGAAGGTACCAATAGGCTACGGACCCTTTTTACCACTGAGGCACAGAGCGCACAGAGTTTTTCTTTTAATCTTTCTCCATGACCCACATCTCCCCTAACAAGGGGAGAAACAGAGGGGTGTCTTGGCCCAACAGAGAACCGAGGAGATTGGGTCTTTACTGTTAAGATTGTTTAAGGCATTTATTTATCTTGCAAAACGGCCGTCAAATATATATAATTACTGAAATGATATTTGGGAGATAATATGAAGAGGCTTTTCATTATAACCTTGACCTTGGCCCTGCTGGGCGGCGCGGCCCATGCCGTGCAGTTCGGAGAGATGGTGGATTACCCCACCGCCGGGACCCTGGCCCGGGCCACCTACTCCATTAATCTAAAGATGCAGCCGGTGGGCGGCTTGCTGTTGGGCTTCAACTTCGGGCTGTTCGACCGCCTGAACTTCGGCTTCGCTTACGGTGGGGATAACATCATCGGCTACGGCAATCCCGAATGGAACCCCCAGCCCGGGTTCATGGCTAAATACCGGATCTTCGATGAAAGCTATTACGGACCGGGCATCGCCCTGGGCTTCAATAATCAGGGCAACGGGCCGTACCTGAATAACAGATATCTGACCAAATCCCCCGGCTTCTACGCTGTGGCCAGCAAGAACTACCGCTTTATGGGAACCCTGGCCTTTCACGGCGGGGCCAACTACAGCATTGAGGATGACGACAACCCCGACAATTCAATAAATTTCTTCGGCGGGCTGGAGAAATCGCTGAACCCGGAATTATGGTTGGCCGCAGAGTATGACCTGGCGCTGAACGACAACCTGGAGGATCAGCAGTACGGCGAGGGCTACGGCTATCTGAACCTGGGGCTGCGCTGGCTGTTCAACCAGAAGCTGATGCTGGAATTCGACCTGAGGAACATCCTGCGCAATGGGCCGGAGGGGCAGGAGCCGGCCAGAGTGGGCCGGACTGTTAAGATTTCGTATTACGACGCGTTTTAATCACTGCTATAAAAATTAAAGCCCTGCAGAAACCTGCAGGGCTTTTTTGTTTTTATATTTACATCATACATACTTCCTGAAAAAATCCGACGGTTTAAATGTTTCTTCTTCAAGAGAAAACCATTTTACTTCTATGCCTTCAGTAATAAGTTCTTCTTGCAATTTACGTATTTTATCTTGGACTTTTGAGTTTGGGTTTAAATCTAAAGATGAAAAAACAACCACGTTTGGTTTAATAGCTTTAGATATTTCTTTCATTTTATCAAAATCACCCTGTGAAAACTTATCCATCGAATTTTTTACTTCACCAATTATAAATTTACCATCTTTTATACAAATTATATCTATATCAGTTATTTTTTCACCAGTTTTATAATTAAATATATCCAAACTATTCGAATACATATATGACACTCTGGCATCCTTTGCTATTTGCCCCAAAACAAGTATTTCTGGCAGTAGCCCTTGTTCTAGATAACAATCCTGAATCAACGTATTTAAACGATAACTCCATTTTTGATCTGTCCCAATAGTGTACATATTGCCACAACCGTTGCATTTTAAAACATGTTTTATATTATCGCAATCATACCAATTAGCATAGCTGCAATATTTGCAATGGGAATTTATTCCCATAAATAATATATTGCGTGTTACTAGCTTAGCAATTTCATCTTTTAACGATTCAACCTCAATTGTTAGTTTATATTCTGGAAACATCTTGTTTATTTCTTCAAGCTCCTCTATTGCTAGGCGCAAAAAACCCTTAACAAATGGAATTTCTTGTCCATAGGGTATAATCTGTTTTGAGTATTCATATATTCGTTCAATCCATTCTTCTATGTTGCCATTTGTAAGTGGATGTTTTGTTAATCGTTTTTTTATTCTTGTTTTTAGGGTCTCAACTCTTTTGTCATATCTATTAACATCTTTACATATAATAAAATCGAAAACTTTACGCCAGTATTTTTCCTTGAATACATTATATGTATTATCTAATCCTCCAAACAGACCAATCATTCCATTTAAATATTTACCATTACTTGATTCTTTAACAAAATACTTTTCTTCGCTAATCAATCTCCCTCGGGAATCTTCACTCCACCCTGGCTTATAGTCACACCGAAATAAACATTCAAATATTTCATTTGATTTCAAAATATTTATATTTACTCTAGGGTCGTTTAAATCTATAACAACCGAGGGCACGCCGTCCTCAGTTATTCTCGCTTTACCACGAAACATTTTTCCCGCTAAAATATTTTTCCTGGGCAATTTATAAAATAATTGGTGATTATTTTCGCTTTTCAAATCATATTCAATATATAGATCTGCCATACAATTACCATAACCCTTAGTTTCTTCAATAAAGAATGTTTCCGATAGTTTAAACTCTTCATTATATTCTTTAGTAATTTTGTTTATTTCAAGCTTTTTGTTTTCAAGATTATAAAAGGGATCGTTTTGCCAAAATTTGGGACAGGTAAATATAGATTTATTCATCGTTTTAATTATGTGTTTTTCCTTAAATATTTTATTGCTATATTCCTCAATTATTTGATCGTCTAAACTTATACTTGTAAATTTTATTTGGTGCAACTGGTTATTATGTTCTTCATATGTCTTTTTTAACCACTTTGTTAAGGAAGGGTTTAAGCTTTCATCATCAATTAATTCTTGCGGAATGCAAACTTGATTAAATCTATGCCTAACATGCTTTGGCACAAATAAAGCATTATTCCAAGCATAAGTATAATCTTCTATAGTATTACCAATAACTATGGTAAAAGGGTTAGCATCATATTTTTCAACTTCTTTAAAATAATTTGGCAAAGAACACAGTTGGATTGGATAAATCACATTAGGAATATTCACTATTTCATCTAAAGCTTTTTTAAAATCATCTCTATTTGATATTTTATATGTTTTTAAATTATCCTCACTGATGTTAAAAGAACCTTCAGAATGATTATACGCACCATAATTTCGTATTATAAAATTATTTAAAACAAAATCCTTCGAGCTATAATCAATAATGAAATTTATTAATTTTGAACTACCTAATGGAGACCAATAAGATATTTTATTAAAATTTTCTTTAACGACATTGATGCTAGCTGGTTTTTCATTTATATACATTACATGGTTTTTAAATAGTTTGTCTTCAATACCGAACGGAGACAATGCGTCATTTATTTTTCGCAATAAAATATCATCTAGCTTAATTACAGATTTTATAACATCCGGATCAAAACTTAATAATAAATTCCAATATTCGTTATCAATAATATTCTCACTAAAGATTACAAAGGGGTTATATCGCCCGCCCCATTTCCCAATGTTGTAACAACATATATCATTAAACTGTTTGTCATCAATATTGCCCAAATCTATCATAAAAGCAACTTTAATTGGGCGTTTATCAATATATACTTTATAATACATATTGGCAATCACTCTCTTTTATTTATTATAAATAAATTACCAGGGCAAGGTTATAATACATTAAAAAGGGATCATTTCTCCAGAGCGCTTTGCAGCAGCCTCTGCTGGTAGATCATATCCCTCCAGCAATCCCCGTCCTTCTTGAACGGCCACCAAAGGATCTTTCTTTCCCCCCATTTGATATCGAAATCCATATCCAGGATATCGCGGCTTTTTTTGTTGGCCAACACCCTAAGCAGAACCTCCACCATGCCCTGGGCGTCCAGATGGCCGTAATAGCACCGGCCGTAATCCATGGATTTCTCCACATCCTTCTCTGGCAGATCCCGATCCAGCTTCAGGCTCAGCGCCTGGCTCAAGTCAGCAGTGTAATTGATAAAATTGTTGCCCCTGAAGGCCGCTACCAGCATCCTGGATGGGATCTCCAGGTCCTCTGGCTTGGTATTCTTTGGCCGGTAAAACGCTTCCGTGCCATTCTGCCGAAAGGGACTTTGGGGCGAATGGGCAACCAGGCTGGATATTTTGGCCTTATATGATATCAGCCAAAACGGCAGGAGAATACCCGGTGGACCTTCGGCCTTAATTATGGCCTGTTCCAGCCTGACGGCCGAATCCCCGGTGAATTCGGCGGCATTGCCGCAGTGTTGGCAGGCCGCCAGCACAGTGTTCCCGGCTATCTTCAGCTTGGCCCCGCAGTGGGGGCATTTTAAAGAAGTGAGTTTCATAATTTTAACCCATCCCGTTACCCCTTCCCTCGAGGGAAGGGGATTGCGGGTAGGTTATATCTCCAATATTTTTTCCAAAACTCTTTTAGGGTCTTGTCTAGGAAATTTATGGTATAATCCTGGAAAGGCCTATGAAATATAGCAAAATAAGCGATTACACGATAAAAAAGATTTTGGGCTGTTTTTGCGATGAATTAACTGCCACCCAGACAGCTAAGACTTTAAAACTAAACCGGCATACCATAGACCGGTTTTATAGAATATTTCGGGACCGGATTGCAGAATACCAGGAACAAAACCTGAAGAAATTAACCGGCAGCATAGAGATTGACGAGTCATATTTTGGATCCCGTCATCGTGGTGATAAGCGTGGCCGTAGCACAGAGACCAAGATACCGGTAATAGGCATACTCAAGCGAGGAGGTGTGGTTTATACCAGAATAATACCCAATGTGTCTCGTAATGCAATTATGCCTATTATCAAGGGTTTAGTGAACAAGTCAAAGTCCAATATTTATACTGATCAGTGGCGCAGTTATGATAGCTTAGTATTCTCTGGCTACAAACACCACCGCATAAATCACTCTAAAGAATTTGCCCGGGATCACAATCACATTAACGGAATCGAATCATTTTGGTCCTTTGTCAAGAGGAAAATGAGAAAACATAATGGCATCCCCAGGCAGATGTTTTATCTCTATCTCAAGGAATCAGAATTCCGTTTTAATCATAGAAATCAGGACCTCAAACAGGTGCTTTCTAACCTCATTTTCAACTGATTTCTAAAAAATCTTCTATACAAGACCCCTCTTTTAATATCTTTTAACACCTCTTGGTTTGTAAAACGTAAAACTTTTATATTGAGGGTTTCAATTATACGATCTCTTTCGGCATCATAGTCTTTCTGTTTCTCATGCACACCTCCATCTATTTCCACCACCAATTTCAGTTTATCACAGTAAAAATCCGCAATGAACCCGTTAACGACCTGTTGTCTCCTGAAATGCAGTCCATTTAGTTTATTACCCTTTACAGCTTTCCAAAAATATGTTTCAGCAGGTGTCATTTCTAGACGCAATTTTTTAGCAACGGCTAGCTTTATTTGAGTATACCGTTGATTGCGGATCATTTTATTCTCCACGGCCCTCCCCTCGAGGGGAGGGCTTTGGGTGGGGTTAAATCACACCTTCCAGATAAACCTGGCGGCCTTCTCGGCCAGCCGATCCAGTATCAGGCGATTCAGCGCGGCGCCGCCGGCCAGAAAGCCCAGCAGGAAGAACGGCGCCACCAAGGACAGCCATCCCTGCATGAAGACCTTTTGAGGCGACAATATCATTCCCAGGGCCAGCGCCACAGCCAAGGTGGCGATCAGGTGTTTGGTGGGAGGGACGATTTTAGCCTTGCTGTATTGTTTAACATATATCTGCGTTCCGTTGACACCGTCCACCAGGCATTTGAACCGGCCCTTCTTGGTAAAGCCCAGCACCCGCCACACCGGGTAATAGATCAGCCTCCGGTTCTGCTTGAGCAGGGAGATATGGCTGGTCAGCCCCTGGTAGCTTCCGTAGGGATACAGCATCTGCCCTTTGAAAAATTTGGCGGATTCCGCTATCATCTCCGGCTCGGCTACCGCATCCGGCTCCAGCACCAGACCCAGCTTGGACAATTCGACATCGTCCTCCGGCATCAATTCCATTCCGGGCGCAGTATCCCTGATATCGCTGCCTCCCAGTTCGTTCCATTTGAGGCCCAGCATCCGGTAATCCTTCTTGATCCACAAGCTCTTTTTTACCACCTCGCCGCCGGACTTCTGCTTGATCTCCTTTTCGTAGGCATTGTTTCCCCTGGCATCGGAGATAGGGATCTTCAGGACCCTCTCCACTATCGGCCGCTGGCCGCCGATGAAACCAAAAGCCTCGGCCTCCACATGCCAGGCGGGAACGAACATCAGTTGGGCGGCAATGGGCTCGAAGGAAAGCTTTGTGGCCTGTCCGGCCAGGGATATGGCGGCATTACGCTTGATCCCGGGCTCCACATAGTAACGGTAGAAGCCCAACTGCGAACCCAAGGCTACTGAGGCCCGGCAGGAACGGCATTGGGCCAGAATACTTCCGGACTCCGCCTTCAAGCCGGAGCCGCATGCCGGGCACAATAAAGCGGTTATTTTTTCCATCCCCAACCCTCCCATACCAGACTGACGATAATCTCCAATATGACGAAGCTCAGGCCCAGCACGATGGCCTTGGCTATTACCGGCTTGATCAGCACGCCTTCGAGCAGAAAAATAATGCCTGCTATAGCCAGGCTTCCCCACTGAAGGGATATTTTGATCCTCTTATCGGGCTGGTACCCTGCCATGCTTCCGGTGGAGGCCTCTATTACCGCGCTTTTTCGCTCTCCGCCATAGCTGAAGCTGGCGACATGAAACGGAACGTAGATGACGGCATCTCCCGGCTTCAGATCCTCATCCGGAATCTCAGGCAGAACGAAACCGGCGGTCTTATCCCGGTCGAACCGGACATATTCGCCCGGCGGGATTTTCACATTGGTGATATGCGGATGCTTTGGTTTTACCGCCAACTCATAGCTGTGCCCGGTAATCTCGCCGTTCTTTCTCTGCTCTTTCCTCAGCCAGGGAACCCACAGGCTTTGGCTGATCTCAAGTCCTGTTGCCGTTCCCTGATAGTTCTCCCACACCCAGGCCGAAAGTATCCGGTGGCATTCGGAGCGCATCAGGGCCGGGCGAAGCATCCAGCGGCTCTCAACTTCCCCTGGCTCCATATGCAGCCGCGAGCCGCAAAAAGGGCAGTTGCCCAGGCGGCGTTTTGGCGAGAGGCTGATGTCGGCCCCGCATTGCGGGCACTGATACAAAGCGTTATGTCCTTGACTTTTGTTCATAGCTCCATTATCATTGAACAATGAAAAATATTTCACTACCCTCCCTTAAGGGATTACATCTTGAAGAGATGAAGAAAACTTTGGCCCCGCTGGGGGCCAGGGCTTTCCATGCCCGGCAGATCATGGCCTGGTTCTATCAGCGCGGCGTCTCGGATTTTTCCAAGATGACCGACCTCTCCAAGGAGCTGCGTAATAACCTGGAGAAATATTTCCGGCCCGACGAATTTCGCTTGAAGACCGAACGCCGGTCCCGGGACGGCAGCCGGAAGATCCTGCTGGAGACCGCCGACGGTCAGTTGATCGAGAGCGTGCTGATCCCCAGCAAGGAGCGGCTTACCGCCTGCCTGTCCACCCAGCTGGGCTGCAAGCTGAACTGCGGCTTCTGCGCCACCGGAACCATGGGCTTTGTCCGCAACCTGACCGCCGGGGAGATAGCGGACCAGCTGTTCCACCTGCAGAGTATGACCGGATGGAAAAATCGCATCACCAATATCGTGTTCATGGGCATGGGCGAGCCGATGCTCAATTACGATGCGACTCTCTCGGCCGCCAGGCTGATCAATTCGCACCAGGGGTTCAACATCGGCGCCCGACATATCACCATCTCCACTTCGGGTATAGTGCCCGGCATCTTACGGCTGATGGAAGAGCCGGAGCAGTTCAAGCTGGCCATATCCTTAAGCGCTTCTACTGATGCCGGCCGCAGCAAAATAATGCCGGTAAATAAAAAATATCCTTTGAAAGAGCTGCTGACCGCCGCCAGAGATTTCAGCAACCGGAAAGGCAAGCTGGTATTCTTTGAATACATCCTGCTGGCCGGTATAAACGATAGTTTGGACGATGCCGACCGGCTGGCGAAGCTGCTGAAAAATATTCCCGCCAAGGTCAATCTGATTCCCTATAACCCGGGAGGCAGGGAAAGTGTCCTCAAACCCTCGTCGCCCCAAGTCCAGCAGGCATTCTTTGAAAGATTGCACCAGCTGGGTGTGACGGTGACCGTCAGGATCAGCAAGGGGCAAGATATCAACGCCGCTTGCGGCCAGTTGAAGGCTTCTGTTTTGTCCCGTTAAAAGGATTCCTCCGCTTCCTCTTATAACACCTCTCCCCTACCCCTCTCCTAAAGCATTAGGAGAGGGAAGAGTCTGCACTGAGTACCGCAAACCAAATAACATACGAAGTGATGAGGTCGGAAGGTTTACAGTCGCATTTTAAATTTACATAAAGACCCAGCCCTTACGGGCTGGGTCTTGTTTTTTATTTATAGAACTTGGCGATGGCATCCACCACCTGATCCTGCTGTTCCCTGGTAATCTCAGGATATATCGGCAGGGAGAACACCTGGCTAGCGGCCTCTTCAGCCACGGGGAAGCTGCCCTTCTTGTGGCCCAAAAATTCAAAGGCCGGCTGCATGTGCAGGGGTATGGGGTAATGAACAGCAACTGGCACCCCATTCTGTCCCAGGAACTCCACCATGGAATCACGCTTGGCGGTCCTCAGGGTATATTGGTGATAAATGGCCTCATTGTAGGAACGCACCTGGGGAATTTTTATATCGCCGATCCCGGCAAAGCGCTGGTTATAGTATTCGCCCTTCTCCTGCCGGGCCTGGTTCCATTTTTCCAGGTGCTTTAGCTTGACCGACAGCACCGCGGCCTGCAGGGCGTCTAACCGGGAATTGACTCCTATTTTGAGATGGTGGTATTTCTTGTCCTGCCCGTGCTGGCGCAGTATTTTTACCATCTTCATCATCTCCTCGTCATTGGTCAGCACCATGCCGCCGTCGCCGTAGGCTCCCAAATTCTTGCTGGGGAAAAAACTCAGGCCCGCGATGTGGCCGATGCTACCGGTCTGCTGGCCGTGATATTTGGCCCCCAGGCTCTGGGCGCAGTCCTCTATCACCGCCAGCTTGTGCTTTTTGGCGATTTCCATGATCTGGTTCATATCCGCTGCTTGCCCGTAAAGGTGGACCGGGATGATGGCCTTGGTCCTGGGGGTAATGGCTTTCTCCAGCTTGGCCGGATCGATGTTAAGAGTGTCGGGGCAGATGTCCACGAACACCGGCTTGGCGGGGATCCAGCAGATCACCTCGGCGGTAGCGATAAAGGTGAACGGGGTGGTGATCACCTCGTCCCCCTCCTTGACCCCGGCGGCCTTGAGAGCCAGGTACAGGGCGTCGGTGCCAGAGTTTACCCCAATGCCGTATTTTACTCCCACGAAGCCAGCCACCGATTTTTCGAACTCCTCCACGGTCTTGCCCAGTATGAACCCGCCAGTGGAGACCACCTTGGAGATGGCCTCATCAATCTCCGGCTTGATGGTCTGGTATTGGGCTACCAGATCCAGCAATTGCAGTTTTTTCTTCTCGTCCATTTTTCCTTCTTTGATTATATTTTAGGGTTTAAGGTTGGCCATTCACATTTTCATATCATGATCATTCCAGGGCACAACTCAGAGCCAGGTCCGGAAAGATATTCAGAACAAATCTTGAAAGTATGGTCCTGGCCTCTATCGCGCTTTTTGCCTGCATCGCCTCTTCGGCCACTTTCCGGCAATCCTCCATCCTGAGTTTGAGGATCATCCGTTTGACCTCGGGAACCGAGACCGCGTTCATGCTGAACTCGTCCAGGCCCAACCCCAGCAGCAGCGGCACCGCCAGGGGATCGGCGCACATCTCTCCGCACAAACCCACCCAGATGCCGGATTGATGCCCGGAATCTATGGTTTGTTTGATCAGTTTAAGCACCGCGGGATTGAAGGGATCGTACAATTTGGCCACTTTCTCGTTGACCCGGTCCACCGCCAGGGTATACTGGGTAAGATCGTTGGACCCGATGCTGAAGAAATCCACCTCCTTGGCTAGGGTGTCGCTGGTCAGGGCCGCCGCCGGAGTCTCGATCATGATTCCCATCTGGCAGTTGCGGTCATAGGCGATCTTCATTTGGTCCAGCTCCCGGCGGATGGAATCCAGAATGACCTTGGTCTGGGTTATCTCCTCCAGGCAGCAGATCATGGGAAGCATGATCTTGACCGAGCCGAAGGCCGAGGCTCTTAGGATGGCCCTCAGCTGGGCCCGGAAGATCTCCGGCCGGTCTAAGCAGAACCTGATGGCCCGCCAACCCAGGAAAGGGTTGGCCTCAGGCGAGAAGCCGTGGCCGTTGATCTTGTCACCGCCCAAGTCGAAAGTGCGTATTATCACCGGATCTGGGGCAATTTTCTCGGCTACCTGTTTGTAGATATTGAACTGCTGCTCCTCATCGGGCAGCTGGGAGGATGTCAGGAAAAGGTATTCTGTCCTGAAAAGCCCGATGCCCTTGGCCCCGTGTGATTTTACCGAGGGGATCTCCTCCGGCAGCTCGATATTGGCCGACAGCTCGATCTGGCGACCGTCCAGGGTTACCGGCTTGCTTTTCCGCAGTCTTTTCAGGTCGGTGATATGCTTCTGGTATTCCTTTAGCTCCCGCTGGTAAGATTCCAGGGTCTGGGGCAGGGGGTCCAGTATGACCACCCCCCTTGTGCCGTCCACGATGATTATGGTTCCGGGCAGGGGTTGCTGCAGGACGCCCTTGATGCCAACCACCGCCGGGATCTCCAGGGAGCGGGCCACAATGGCGGTATGCGAGGTCTTGCCTCCCACCTCGGTGATGAAGCCGGCAATATTCCGGGCCGACATCAGGGCGGTATCGGCCGCCGACAGGTCGTGGGACACCACCACCGAATTCCGGGGAAGCTTGTGCAGAACCGATGGATCTCCGGATTGGATGTGTTTTATCACCCTCCAGGAGATGTCCCGGATATCAGCCACCCGCTCTTTCAGATACTGATTGGAGGACGACTCTATGGTCTCGGCCACCTGGTTGATGGTCTCATGGAAGGCCGAGGCGGCATCCTGTCTTTTCTCCCTTATCCTGTCCGCGGTAGCTTCGATCACCGTCACGTCCTCCAGCATCATCAGCTGAGCGGTCCACAGCTCGGCCTCGTCCCTCCCCAGCCGGCAGGCGATCATGTCCCGAAGCTCGGCGATCTCCAGCCGGGCGTTGCTGAGGGCGTTGTGAAACCGGGCGATCTCCTTGTTGGCGTTATCCACCGTCTGCCGCTTGAGCACCGGCAGGTTTTTGCGATAGATAAAAGCCTGGCCGATGCCGAAACCCGGGGAGACGGGGATCCCGTATAATCTGGTCTCATTAGCCATGATCAATCCTCATAAAATTTATCGGCTACCAGTTTGGCCAAGGCCTCCAGGGCCTCCTGCTCGTCCGGCCCGTCGGCTCTGATGATCAGGCTGCTGCCGGGCTCGGCAGCCAGCATCATCACCCCCATGATGCTCTTGCCGTTGACCTCCAGGTCATCCTTGCGGACCCAGATCTTGGACTGGAACTTGCTGGATGTTTTCACGAACAGGGCTGCCGGCCTGGCATGCATGCCCAGACGGTTAACGATGGGCGCTTTTATCTCCTGCATCAAGCCTCTTTGTATCCTACTTCAAAATTTATTATATATTTTTCTTCGGGATCCAGTTTTATTTTCTTATGCCACAAAAAGCACGAGCACTGGTAATTCCTTTCCAGCCCCGATTCCGACTGGGATACTGTCTCCACCGGAAACCGCCACAGGTCGGCCGGCTGGCTTAAGGAGAGAACGATCTCCATTTTACGGTAATCATCGTGAACCGACAGCTGGCTGATTGCGCTGTCGGAAGCCGGCAGATCCATCCTTTCGGTGGACAGCGGGTCCGGCGATGTGCAATACCTCCCGGGTCCCGATGACAGCAATCCGAAATTGAACTCCACCCCAGGCCAGATATCAAGACCTGTCTTCCCGTTGTTGGTCCATTGATAGTGAACCCGAAACGATTCGTCCGCACCAAGAGAAATGGCCTTCGATATTTGAAGATCGCCCAATATTTTTGACAGCTCGACTTTTATCAGCCCGCCTTCCTTGGATGTTCCAGCCTCCCATTTCGAGCCCAGCGTCTGATCGGTCTCTTGGTGGGCACAGGCTGCAAACTCTTCCATGGTGGTTTCAGGATTAAGCAGATGATCCACCAATCCCACCCGGCGGAATCTGTCGTAATGGAGCAGTTTCTCCAGGCCCTGCTCCTTGGCAGTCAGCGTCTCATGAATGCTTTTGCCCTGCCCCTGGTCCCCGTGGCCGATACCGGCTATCTGACGGTGATAATTCTCCGGCCGGCGGGCCAGGGTGTCGAAAAGGTTTACTTCCTTTTCTTTGATGTCCCATTCGAATATCGTTCCGCCCTGTTCCGGGGAGAGGTAGAGGTTCATCTTGCTGTTGGATAAAAGGATCTCCTGATGTCCGTCCCCGTCGAAGTCTGTCATTTCAACCGTGGGGTATTCCGGCGACTGATCTTTGTCCGCCAGGTTCTCCGCCCGAATCAGGTGCCGGTACAGGGCTTCCCGCAGATGCGGCAGATAAAGCCCGCCGAAGATCCCGTGCCAGTAAGCACAGTTGCACTGGCCGCGGTACAGTTCCCGCTTGATATCATCACCGGAGCCTGCGGCCTTGCCGCTGACGTAAAGCATCTTGCGGTAAATATTATTGGATTCGGGATATTTCACCAGATAATTTCGCCAGATCCCCCCCGGACGAACGGGCTGTATCGCTGGTAGCTATTCTCCGCCTTGAGTCGACCGGCCAGTTCCTGGTAGACACTCTCCGATTCCGGCTCCAGCACCCACTCGCCCATCTCGGCGTAGGATCCGGTGGGCAGATATATCCGGCCCAAAGGAGATATTTCCTTGAGCGCTTCCGAGAAGGTGCTTAGCTCGATCCAATCCAGGTTCTGGGATAGCTTATCCAGAAAGCGTTTCAGCCAGCCCTTGGTGTATACATGATCAAAAGTGCCGGGCCAGATGCCGAACTTCTCGCCGTCGTCGGCTATTATGGCCAGAGCATTATTATTTGAATCGTACAGCTCCCGGAGATGGCCTATCACCTCGTCCACGTCATGAAACGGTATCAGGTATCTAAGTTTCTGGCTGATGGGAAATACCGAAAGATTTTTACCCTGGTCGTCGGTCAGGTAATGTCCGGCAAGGTCCTTCTCCTGCTTTCCGGCGCATTTGAAATGGTAGTCGTCCAGCACGGTGTATTTTATGCCGGCCCCGGCCAGGGTTGATGCCAGGCAGGGCTCCCACACCCGCTCGGCCACCCAGGCCCCGTCGGGAGATTTACCGAATTTATCTTTTAGATATCCGGACATCATCTCCAGCTGGCCCCGGCGGTCATTCTCCGGAATGGCCGGCAACACCGGCTCATAGAAACCGCCGCCCATCAGCTCCACCTGCCCGGCTTTGACCAGAGCATTGACCTTGTCGAAATACTCCGGGCAATTGGCCTCCAGCCATTCCCACAGGCATCCGCTGTTGTGCATGGTGAAACGGAACCAGGGGTATCGGGCGGCCATATCCAGGAAAGGCAGATAGGCCTTCTGGCTGGCCTCTTTGAATACGAAATCAAAGTTGCCCACCGGCTGGTGGTTATGAACCCCGAATATGAATTTTAATTTAGACATGACATCTATGGCATTCCATTTTAATATTGCCTTGATATAATTATTGCTGCTATTGGAGCGAACAATAAAGCCCATCCCATAAAGCGAACAATAAATGCTGGGCTCTTTTTTGTGATATATCCTCGCCCATAGAACCCGGTGTATTGGCCCAACGCATCACTATAAAATATGCAACCCAATGGTACTATGAGAAAGATGGCTACTTTAAAAAGTCCATCCAAACCACTTCCCAGATATCCCATAAAAAGGTAACTTAAAGCTAAAACAATGGCTATTGCGTTGCCAAAAATATTACAACTATGAAACATACTGCCTTTTTGAAAACTGAAAAGTTATCCGAGGAAAGCCCATCTTTTTGATATTTTAAGCTTTTTATAAAAGCTTTTATTGGGGACTGTTCACACTCCGATCTATTTCTATTCCAGTGGATAAATATCTTTTTCATTAAGGTCACTCCAAATCGTCCTCCACGAACCGGGCCCCCTCGAATTTCTTCTGCATGGAATCCAGCAGCCGGTTGTTGAATTCCTCGGCGCTGCTGTATCCGCACAGTTTCAGCAGGTGGTTCATGGCCAGCACCTCGGAGATCACGCTGATGTTCTTGCCCGACACCACCGGCACGGTGATCAACGGGATCTCCACCCCCAGGATGGTGGTGGGCTTTTCCTCCAGCCCCAGCCTTTCGTAATCCTCATCGTCCGACCAGCGCTTGAGCCGGACCTCCACCTCGATCCGTTTGCGCATCCGCACCGAGCGGATGCCGAACAGGGTGGTCAGGTCCACTATGCCGATCCCCCGGATCTCCATATGGTGCTGCAGCATCTGATTGCCGTAGCCCATCAGCACCCGCTCCCCGCGCTTCTTGATGGTGACCACATCGTCGGCCACCAGCCGGTGCCCCCGCTCGATCAGGTCCAGGGCGCATTCGCTCTTGCCGATGCCGGAGTCGCCGGTGTACAGCAGTCCCACCCCGTAGACATCAACCAGGGTGCCGTGCATGGTGGTGGTGGGCGCCAGCATGTTGTCGATGTAGGAGGACAGCCGGTGGATGAACTCGGTGGTGTCGATATCGGTCCTTAACACCGGGATGTTCCTGGCCTTGGCCTCGGCCAGCAGTTCGGGATGCACCGCCAGCTTCTTGGTGACCACGACGCAGGGCAGTTCAAAAGCGGTGATCCTTTTGATGGCCTCGATCCGTTTATCCGATGGCAGGGTCTCCAGGTAGCCGGTCTCGGTGATGCCTATGATCTGCACCCTCTCCCACAGGAAATAGCCCATATAGCCGGTAAAGGCCAGGCCGGGCCGGTTGGTGTCGGCGATGATTATCTTACGGTCCAGGCCGATATCCCCGGTCAGGACCTCCAGATGCAGGGTTTCCTGGCGGTCGGCCAGCAGTTCCTTTACCAATACCGCTTTCATGGGCGCCTCCGGTTGGTTTGTTTTATAACGGTTTTCTGAGGGTGGTTCTCTTGCGGTCCTTCTTCCGATCCTTGACCTTCTTGACCTGGATCTCTATCTTCTTGATAGCCGTCTCCGCCGCAGCCCACATATCCCCGGCCTCCTCCTTGGCCAGCAATCTGATCCCGCCCGGCAGATGGATGGAGACCTCGACGATCTGCCGGTTCTTCTCCTCGCTTAAAATCACCTTGGCTTCCACGATGCGGTCGAAGAATTTTTCCAGTTTGGCCATCCTCATTTCGATATCCGACCGCAGAGAATCGGTCAGTCCATCGAAATGCCTGGTGGTGATGTTCAGATCCATTTTGTCCCTCCTTCGGTTAATGTTTTATCGTCTGGTATGTTTGGTGGGCGTAATAAGAACTTCTTACCAGGGGTCCGGCCACCACTGCTTTGAACCCCAGCATATCCTGGCCGTAAGCCCGGCATTCCTCGAACTCTTCGAGCTCCCAATAACGGGCCGCCGGATGATGCAGGACAGATGGCGCCAGATACTGGCCGATGGTCACGATGTCGCAGCCGGCATCGGCCAGATGGGACATGGCGGTTTTTATCTCGGCCAGCGATTCTCCCAGCCCGGCCATCAGGCCGGACTTGGCGGGCAGGCCGTTTCTTTTGACCCTGGATATCAAGTCCAATGATCTCTGGTAATCGGCCTGGGGGCGCACCACGGGATACAGCCGGGCAATGGTCTCCAGGTTATGGTTGAAAACATCCGGCCCGGCCGCAATCACCACATCGATCGATTCCGGGCGGCCCATAAAATCCGGGGTCAGCACCTCGATCAGGACCGGGGGATCCAGGCGGCGGAGCTGTTCGATGACCTCCCGGAAATGGCCGGCCCCGCCGTCCTCCAGGTCGTCGCGGGTCACCGAGGTCACCACTGCATATTTTAACTTAAGATCGGCTACTGCCCGGGCCACCGCCCGGGGTTCGTCGGGATCCAGCCTTTGGGGAGCGCTCTTGCTGACGGCGCAGAACCCGCAGGAGCGGGTGCAGCTGCCTCCCATTATCAGAAAAGTGGCCGTGCCCTCGGAATAGCAGTGGTTGCGGTTGGGGCACCGGGCCTCCTCGCAGACCGTATGCAGGCCCAAACGGCTCAGGGCGCCAGCCACTTCCTCCACTTTGGGAGACCGGACGATCCGCTGTTTGAAATGGCCTGGCAGCCGCCCCAGTGCGGGGTTCTTTATCTTGCTTTCCGTAATGCTCATCCCCTGCTCCGGCGGTATTTGGTGGGAAGTATCTTCAGCTCCTCGCGGTACTTGGCCACCGTCCGCCTGGCGATGGTAATCCCCTGGCGACTTAACCTATCGGCGAGCTCTTGGTCGCTTAAGGGTTTTTTGGAGATCTCCTGTCTTATCATTTCGGCTATGGTGTCCTTGATGGATTTGGCGGAATCCTCCCCGGAATCGGACTTCAGCCCCACCCCGAAGAAATATTTCACCGGCAGCATCCCGTTGGGGGTTATCACGTATTTGTTGTGCACCGCCCGGCTGACTGTTGACTCGTGCATCTCGATATCCTGGGCGATCAGCTTCATGGTCAGAGGCTTGATGTATCTGATGCCTCTGTCCAGAAAATCCGTCTGCCTTTCGATGATGGCCTGCATTATCCGGGTCATGGTCCGGCGGCGCTGCTCTATCATCCGGACGATGAACCTTGCCGCCTCCAATCTCTTGACCACGTACTCCCGGTCCTGGGGGCTGGACTTGCGGGATTGGGATAATATCTGGCGATAGCCGGTGGTCAGCCTGACCCGCGGCACCGCCTGGTCGTTGGCGATTACCACGTATTCCCCGTCCCGTTTCTCTATCACCAGATCGGGATAGACATAATGCGACTCGTCGCTGGTGAAACTGGCCCCCGGCTTGGGCGACAGGGAAGATATCAGCTCCCTGGCCTGCAACACCTGGGATTCCAGGACGCCCAAAGCCCGGGCGATGGCCGGGTATCGCTGGTGCACCAAGGCCTCCAGGTGGCCGGACACGATCCTGGCCGCCAGGCTTTCCTCCTGTCCCAGGATATTCAACTGGATCAGCAGGCATTCCCGCAGGTTCCGGCAGCACACCCCCGGCGGGTCCAGCTTTTGAACCTCGGCCAGGGCCCGCTCCACCGCGGTCAGATCATGCTCCAGGGCCTGGGCCACCTCCTCCAGGGTGATGGTCAGGTATCCGTCGTCGTTGAGATTGCCTATCAGGTATTCACCGATGGCCGTGGCCTGGGGATCGGCCGCCGAGGTCCTCAGTTGGAACAGCAAATAATCCTGAAAGGTATCCTTCTGGACGACAATGGGGCCCTCGGGCTCCTCGGTGGGTTCTAGGTTCTTAAGATAGCGATCGTCCACCCCTTCCTGCATGTAATCCCGCCAATCGATGCGGTCCAGTTCCGGGGATGGCTCATTGTGTTCTTCTCGTTCTTCAGTCTCCTTTTGTTGTTCGCTGGAGGGCTCCTCCAGGATCTCCTCCAGCATGGGATTGATCTCCAGCTCCTGACGCACCAATTGTTGCAGTTCCAGGGTGGGCAGCTGCAACAGTTTTAAAAGTTGCAGCATCTCAGGAGCCAGCACCTGCCTCAGTTCCTGTCTTAATCCCATTTTACCGGGGCTCATGGCTTCTCCAATTCGAAATAGGCACCCCTGGATTTTTGATTCACCTTAAGTTTATCTATCTTGCCTTCAGAAAAATAAAATTCCATCTGGTCGCCGGCCGTGACGTTCCAGCCCGAGACCTTTCCCTTGTCCAACTGGTGATACCGGCTCCAGGCGCTGCCGGTGGCCCGGGCCTGGGAGAGCTTTCCCTGGGCGAACTCTATCCACAGGCTGTCGCATTTGATCAGGTCGGTGTCGCCCGGCTCCGCCAAAAACTGTCGCAGGACCACCGAATCGCGCACCACTGAGTTCTTCAGGCTGTCCCGGTAGAAGATCAGCTCTATGGTCCGGCCCGACAGGTCGGCATCGCTGCGCCACACCCGGGGCTGCTCCTCCAGGAACATCCGGCCCTCATTCCTAAAGTAGGACATCCTCCCGGCCGAGGCCCAGACGCTGTCCTCGGAGTACAGGACATTGCCGGTGGCGATAGCCACCTGCCCCTGCTGGTAGGCCTCCATCCGGTCGGCAGTGATGGCGCTGAGCTTGCCGCTGCCTCCGATGATGGAATATTTTGGGCGCCCGGTCAGCAGACCGTAGCTCTCCTGGTGCCAATATTCGCCGTAGTCGCTTTGGATATTGCTCTTGCCTGACGAGTCCCGCATTTCCACCTGGCCGAAAGCATAGCTCTTGGCCTGATCCTTTAGGTGGACCAGGGAATCCGCCGTCAGGGTCCATCCGCCGTCCTTCAGGTTTGGTCGGCCGTGCAGGACGCTCCGGCCGTATCTTTTAAAGTAGACCGCGCTCCGACCGGCCAGCTCAGCCGTCCGGTCGGTTATCCGGACATGCCCCCAGATCAGGGCCTGCTCCTGCAGAGTGGAGATCCGGGCGCTGTCGCCCCGGATGATGGTCGGCCCGTGGATGATCTCCACGGCTCCCCGCAGCCAGGTCACCTTGTCCTGGCCGATAAGCTGGACCTTCATGGAGCTGGCCGACACCATGTAGGGCTGGCTGGTGTCGGGCGCCGAGGCCGCCAGCAAGGCGGCCAAAAATATTCCGGCAAGGCAGCTCATCGTTCTATATTCAACAGATCTTTTTGGCCCCTGACGTTCCTCTTGATTTGGATCTCCTTGAGATCCGAGCTGGCCTCCAGTCCGTCGCCGGTCAGCCAGTCGGTCCCCTTCTCCAGGCGGATGGCGGATTCGGTGAACAGTTTTTTGGTGTCGTTGTTCCAGGTGAGATAATCGGTGATCAGCACCAGGCTGTCGCTGGTCACCACCCGGACGTTCCGGCTGGCCTCCATGTCGCGGGAGGCCATGTTGACTTTGCCGAAATCCGCCGTCAGGGTGGCGTTGACCGAATCGGTGCCGGTCTTGTAGAAATCTATATCCAGCTTTCGCAGATCCACCTCCTGGCTCTGGTCGTAGGTATCGGCCTGGTCGGACTTGAGCACCCAGGAGCGCCGCCCCAGGATGGTCTCGATCAGGGTGAAACCCACAATGGTCTGGGATGGCGTTCGGCCCGGCGCCGGCTGGATCCGGGCCGGCTGGTCCTTGGCTCCGCACCCGGCCAGCAGTAGCATTAAAAGATATATCGGCGTGTTCT
>JAHJLF010000075.1 GCA_018821925.1 Candidatus Edwardsbacteria bacterium | reverse complement strand
TATTTCATAGACCACAAGATAAATTCCATCCAGAATTATCTATACAAGGATGTCAACAGGGATTATCAGCTGATAGACACCAACGTCTACCAGGAGAATATCTTTCACACCAAGATGCTGCTGAGGGATTTCAATATAGAAGATTATATTTTCGGGCGTAGCACCAGCAAGCTGAGGGCTCGCGATAAGGTGAATATCAAGAAGAAACTGCTGAGGGAGATGGCGGAAATATTCTTCGCCGAGAATATCTAGATTACATATAAAATAAAAGCCGTGGCTTGAATGCCACGGCTTTTTTAGTGTTTTGGACGGACCTCTCCCTTACCCCTCTCCTAAGGCATTAGGAGAGGGAAGGGGGAGGTCGTTAATTTTACACCCAGATCAAATTCATCAAAAACCCCACCACCACGGCCCAGCTCAAGGTCAATGCCAGCACCCGGACGATCCCCCGCCAGCCGATCTCCTTAAGAGCTACGAAAAAGGTGGCTATGCATGGCAGGTAAAGCACCAGGAACACCGAGGCGATCACCGCCTGCTTGGGCGACAGGTTCAAAGGCGCCAGCAGGGCGATGGAGATGTCCTTGCGCAAAAATCCGAACAGGATCACGCTGATGGCCTCCCGAGGAAGGCCCAGAACATTCACCACCAACGGTCTGGCCAGCCGGCCCAGCAATCTTATCGCCCCCAGCATCTCCAGAATATTCACCGCCAGCACCCCCAGCACTATCAGCGGGGTGGCCTCCTGCAAAAAGCTCTTGATGCGCATCCAGGTCTTTCGGAAAAGCGTTCCAGCGTGGGGCATCTGGTAGGAGGGTATCTCCATGATGATCTCCGGAGACTGCCCTTTTAAGATGCGGTTCAAAAACAGGCTGTTTATCACCGCCACCGCTATCAATACCCCGAAGGCCAGCAGAACGTAGCCCACTCCGAAGCCCGACAGCAGCGATACCATCATGGCCGACTGGGGCAGACAGGGAGCGGCCATCAATAAAAGGGTCAGGGCCAGTATCTTCTCCCGCCGCGATTCCAGCACCCTGAGGGCCAGCACCCCCGGAACCTTGCAGCCGCAGCTTAGCACCAGCGGCAGGGCGGCGTAGCCGTGCAGGCCCAGGCGGTGCATGGTCCGGTCCAGTAGCACCGCCAGGCGGGGCAGGTAGCCGATGTCCTCCAGCACTCCCAGCACCAGGTAGAAGGAGACGATGTAGGGCAGGACTATGGCCAGGGGGATATAGACCCCGGTGGTCAGCGCGCCAAATGACTCCATGAACTCCGGGGTCTGCCCGGCCAGCAGTTGGCGGATCACCGGCCAGGGAATGAACGCCACCAGCTTTTGCACCAGCGGACCGTAAATGTTTTTGAAGAAGGGGTCCATCAGGTATTTTATCAGGCCCTCGCCCAGAAATCTTATGACCGTAAAGGAAAGCACCATCACCGCCAGGGCGATCAGCACCCCTGAGAACGGCCGGACGCTGGCGTCCTCCAGTTTCTCCAGGATGGTGGGGTGCTTGTGGGTAATCCTCTGCACCTCCTGGCTGATGTGGCCGATGATATGCCAGCGCTCCTGGTGGTCAATGGGCTTGAATTCAGATAGTTTTATTTCGCCTCGCCCGGCCTCGGCCACCGCCGACATCACTTTCTTTAGTCCTTCGCCGGTTACCGCCACCACCGGGATGACTTTCACCCCCAGCCGTTGGGCCAGCTCGTCAACGTTGATAATGATCCCCTTGTGACGGGCGATATCCCATTTGTTGAGCATCACTACCATGGGAATCTTTTTCTCCAGCAGCTGCAAGGTCAGATACAGATTGCGCTCCAGATTGGTGGCGTCCACTACGTTAATTATCAGGTCGGCCTTATCCCGGGTGCAGAAGTCGCTGGCCACCTCCTCGGCGGTGCAGGTGGCCTCCAGGGTATAGGCCCCCGGCACGTCTATCAGCTCCATTCTTTTGCCGTCGGCCCAGATGGCCCCCTTGGAGAACTCCACCGTGGTTCCGGCGTAATTTGATGAGACGGCCCCCAGGCCGGTCAGATGGGAGAAGACCACGCTTTTACCCACGTTGGGATTGCCGAACAGCAACACCTTGAAATCGTCAACCGTCACATTGACATGGCGGGCCATGCCCTTTCCGATAGCCACCTGTCCATTTGAGGAGGAGACCACCACCGGGCCGAAGTCGGAGACCTTGGTCACTCTCAGTCCGGGGCGAAGTCCCAGCCTTTCCAGCCTGGCCTGGAGGCCGTGTCCGCCGGAGATGGATTCGATGCGGGCGGCCTCGCCGTTTTTTAATTCAGTTAAATTTAAAATCATGTTTTTTATTTGTTAAGGGGAATTGCTTCCATTTCGTTAAGATAGGCAAAGCCGTTTTCAACAATGGCCAGGGTGATATGGCTTTCAATGGTGAAGGTCATATCTGCTTTTTGATACGGACCCAGGACCTCGTCATTTAGCCTTATGTAATATGCCCCACGGTTCTTGTAGACAAAACCAAAAACCGAACCATCCGGTGAAAATTTGACCTCCGGCATGTGGTCACCATCAAATCCACCGTAAATGTTATGGTTTATTTGGACGAACCATTGTGGCATGGTATCCGAATCGGGGATTTTTTGATTTTCGATTACGTAAGCCGCCTTTAGAATGTGAGACCGCTCCTTATGGTAGACCATGCCCACTTTTGAACTATCGGGACTGAAGCAGTATTTTGGTTTGTTGCTAAAACTGTCTATCAGTGTTCCCTGGAAATTCTCGAAAACGCTCTCGTTGACTTGGGCAAACCACTGATCCTTGATCTTATACAGGGCCATGAATTTGCTTCCGTTGGGGGATATATTGAAGTATTCCAGCGAATCGTATTTTGGCAGCTTGTATTTTATCTGGTCAAATATTAGTATACTGGTGTTTGGTTTCTGCGGCTTGCAGCCAGCCAAAAACACCATGGCAGTCAGTCCAAGGACTGAAAATGAATAAATTATTTTCTCTTGTAGTTTCATTTGGTTTTTTTCTTGGTTGTTTTGGGTTTGGGCACATGGTTCTGTTTTTCCATATAGGCCAAAACATCGGCCAGCCCGTTCTTTTCGGCGACCTTGAGGAACTTTTGATATCCCTGGGCGTAAATTTTCTCCTGGTTCTGCAGCTTCTCCGAATTCAAGCTGTCATTGCCCCAGTAGGCGTTCATCAGCGAAGAGATGTATTCGGCAAAGCCCTCTTCGATCTCCTTGCCCTTGGCGTTGGGATAATAGGCGTCGTGGATATCATGGGCCAGTTCATGGGCGGTTATATTGTGGAAATATTTTGGGGTCAGATGCGAAAGGATGTATATCACGAAAGTGTCGCTGTCCAGCACCTTGGTTTTAGCCTGCTGGTAGGTTTTCCATTTATGGCTGTATAGCCCCTGTTCGGAAAAGACCGTTACTCCGGTGATCCTGCTCAGCTCCTGCGCATCCACTAACTTAAAAGTTATCTTATGGTCGGTGGAGAGATTCAGATGTTTTTTGATATCGTCACGGACCCTGGTAAAATATTTTTGCCCGCTCTCCAAAGAGGTGATGGCCTCAGGCTGGCATTTTTTACAAAGGTATCTTGCGTCCGCCAATTTTATTTCGGCCCCGGGCAATCGGCAATTGAGGCATTTGGGCAGGGCGGCGCAATCGTTGCAAAATATGTGGCTATTGAGCGTCTTCCAATTGTTCAGTGGTTTTTGGCATAACTCGCACTTGGGCAGACTGGTCTGGTAACATTCCTGGGAGCAATATACTTTTGAGGCGTCATCGGCCGAACGGATCTGTTTCTGGGCCGGCTGGCCGCAGGCGGCGCACTTGGGCAGGGATTTCGCAAAGCATTTTTCCGAACAGAATATCTTCCCGTTGAACTTTAAAAATTCGCCCTGCTTGGTCCCTTCGCCCACCGACTTTCCACAGACCGAGCATTTGGGCAGGGCTGCCTCGAAGCATTTCTGGGAGCAGTAAGGCTGGCCGTTGTATTCCAGAAAGCTTTTGGTGATGGATTTTTCGCAATTGGCGCAGGTCTTGCTTTGGGCCGAAACAAAAGTTATCGATATAAACGCCACCAATAAAATAAATAAAGCAATGAAAAAAGATTTTTTCATAATAATCTCCGTCTGTCTTGCAAGTTTTTTATATTCTCTGCCCTTTCTGTCCGGGCAGAAAGGGCGAAAGACCCGCCGGGGTCGCAGGACTTAACACTTAATATAATGCTTGTGTAAATAAAGAATTATTTGATGAGTTTGGCACACGCTACGGAGCGATGATCAATTTTGTAATGTTTTCCGCAGTCAACCCGCAACTGCGCCCCCGGACCCCAACTACCCCACAAATTTGGTTGGAACGATATCTGTGGTTTTGCCAAAGATTGGTGTTTCAAATGATCTTTTTTACCCCCAGGGTGACCATGAATATCCCCATGGATATCAGCACGATGGTGGCTCCGGTGGCGGTGGACAGGTAATAGGAGGCGATCAGTCCCGATACCCCCGAGGCCAGGCTTATGACAATTGACCACCAAACGTACTGCCGGGTGTTGCCCGAGATGTTGCGGGCCGCGGCGGCCGGCAGTATCAGCATGGAGTTTATTACCAGCAGGCCCACCCACTTGATGGAGACGGTGACCACCACCGCCACCACCAGCGAGAACATGGCCTCTATCAGCCATACTTTTATCCCCCGGCTCCGGGCCAGCGAGGGGTTCAGGCTGATCAGCATCAGCTGGTTGAAATACAATATCCAAAGAACCGTGACCGCCAGTATCAGTATCAGCAGGTTCCTTATCTCGGCCGGGGTAATGCTGAGGATATCGCCCACCAAGTAGCCGGAATACCTGGCGAAACCGCCTCCCCGCGACAGGATCACTATCCCCAGGGCCACGGCAAAAGCCATGAAAAGGCCGATCACTGTGTCGGTCGATGTCAGGGTGACCCGCCTCAGCCAGGAGATGGCCAGGGCCAGCAGGCCGGAGAAGATGACCATGGCCCAGGTGGGATCGGCCAGACCCATGATGGCGCCGATGGCGATGCCGGTCAGGGCGGCGTGTCCGATGGCATCGGAGAAAAAAGCCATCTGCTGGTTGATGACCTGCGAGCCCAGCAGGCCGAACAGGTACGATACCAGAATCACAGCCAGCAGGGCCTGCTTCATAAAAGCAAAGCTGAGCCAATCGAAGGGCAGCAGGCCGGTCAGCCAGTACCACGGGCTCATAGGCTTTTCTCCAGGTTACAGCTGATGCATCCCCGATCCTCTTTATGCTCCGGTTGTATCTCGGGGAAACTTAGGGCCAGCTCCGGAGGCAGGGCAAAGGCCTGACGGACCGCCTGGTTGGAAAGGACTTGGCGGGGCGTGCCGTCGGCGATGACGGTGCGGTTCAAAAAAACTATTCGGTCGGCGAACTGGGCCACAGTGGACAGGTCGTGTGATACCAGGATGATGGACAGGTGATAGTCCCGCCGCAATTGGGAGACCATCTTATAGAACAGCTCGATGCCAGCCAGGTCCACGCCGGATACCGGCTCGTCCAGCAATAGCAGATTGGGCACCGGGGTAATGGCCATGGCCAGAAGCACCCGCTGGAGCTCGCCGCCGGATAGCTGTCCCAGCTTGCGGTCTATCAGATGCCCGGCCTGCACCGTATCAAGAACCTCCTTTGCCCGGGATCGGTCATTGCGCCCGATGCCCAGCCACACCGGCCGGCGGCCGGCGGCCCCGGCAAAAAGGTCCCTGACGCTGACCGGGGCGGTGGCGTCGAATTCCAGCTTCTGGGGGACGTAGCCCAAAAACGGCCGGTTCGGGCGCTGTCCGTCGGAGTCAATGAAATGGACGTGGCCGGTGTGCGGCACCTCGCCCAGGATGGCCTTGAGCAAAGTGGTCTTGCCGGCCCCATTGGGACCGATCACGGCGGTGAACTGGCCGCAATGGACATGCAGGTTGACATCCTCCAATATCCGGTTCTGGCCGAAGGTCACGCCCAATTTCACCAGCTTGGTGCAGCAATAACCGCAGGATTTATCCGAGGCAACTTTATTTTCAACGGCCATGGGCGGCTCCATTCCTGCCCTTGTCAAGGCATTTGGCGCAGCGACCGGTAAGCTGCATCTGCCAGTCGATCACGGTGAACTTATCCTTCAGCTGCTTTTCCACGGCGCCCAGTATGCGGTCATCCTTTACCGTTCCGATCTCCTGGACCTGCCCGCAGCCGCTGCAAACCAGGTGTATCCCCGGGGTGCCGGCCAGTTCGTAATGGGCGTGATTCTCCTGCAGGTAGTTCCGCTTGACCAGTCCGGAGGCGGTCAAAGCCTGCAGGGAGCGGTAGACGGTGGAGAGATGAATGTTGCGGCCCTGCGATTGCAGAGCCTGCCAGATCTCCTCGGCCCGCAGGTGCTTTCCCTTGGCCCGCCCCAGAATATCCAAGATGCTGCGCTGAGCCTTGCTGGTTTTAGCTTGGTTTTTCATTTATTTTATAATGCGAATTATTCGCATTTATTATAACGCCATTCGGTCAATTTGTCAAGCTTGCATTTAACCCAAGCCTATAGACACTTCTTCAAAAGCCTTATGTTTGCCCGTCTCAGGACAGGTTCTTCATCTTTCCTTATTAGGGGAGATGAGGGCCGGCAGGAAAGACCATATAAAATCTCTTTGTGCGTTTTGTGCTCTTTGTGGTTAATGGGACCTGGATTCCCGACTTCTCGGGAATGACATAAAAGAAAATATTCCAAGAAAAACAGTGTTAATCAGTGTCCAATTGGATCTCACAGTACCCCAAAATCATTTGACAATATTTTTCTTTTAAGGTATTATTACACGATAACACAATAGCATTTTTACCCTTATAAGGAAATATACCATGGCCAAACTACAGAAGACCATAGTCACCGAGGTGAGTTTTTCCGGGGTGGGGGTCCATACCGGGAACGTCACCAAGATCACCTTCAAGCCGGCCCCGATGGATACCGGGATAAAGTTCATCCGCGCTGACCTGCCCCAGGCTCCGGAGATCCCGGCCCTGATCGACTACGTGGTGGAGACCGCCCGGGGCACCACCCTGGGTCGGGATGCGGACGGCCAGCTGGTCAAGGTCCACACCGTGGAGCATGTCCTGGCGGCGGTGGCCTCGCTGGAGATAGACAACCTCCGGGTGGAGATGGACAACAACGAGCCGCCCATAGGAGACGGCTCCTCCCGCCCCTTCCTGGATATCCTGAAAAAGGCCGGAACGGTGGAGCAGGACGCCCCGCGGAAATATTTCGAGCTGCCCCGGATGGTGTCCATAGCCGACGATGAGGTCCAGCTGGTGGCCAATCCCTCCAAGGAGTTCCGGATAAGCTTCACCATAGACTTCGACCACCACATGCTGCGCAGCCAGTACGCTTCCTTCGCTATCGACGGGGAAGTGTTCGACAAGGAACTGGCCGACGCCCGGACCTTTTGCCTGGCCCGGGATGTGGAGATGCTCCGGTCCCAGGGGCTGATCAAGGGCGGCAGCCTGGACTCGGCGGTGGTGATCGGCGAGCAGGGCATTGAGAACAAGGAGCCGCTGCGCTACCCCGACGAGTTCGTGCGGCACAAGATACTGGATCTGCTGGGCGATCTGACCTTGCTGGGCATGCCTCTGAAAGGACACGTGATCTCCATAAAATCCGGGCACCGCTCCAACGTCAAGCTGGTCCGGGAGATCAAGAAGGTCTACGACGAGATAGAAAAACAAAAAAAGGGCCCGGTGTTCGACATCAACGCCATTGCCGGGATGCTGCCACACCGCTATCCCTTCCTGATGGTGGACCGCATACTGGAGCTGGACGAGGGCAAGCGGGTGGTGGGGATCAAGAATGTTACCATCAACGAACCGTTCTTCCCCGGCCATTTTCCCGACCGGCCGGTCTTTCCCGGGGTGCTTATCATCGAGGCCCTGGCCCAGACCGGGGCGTTCATGATACTGCATTCGGTGGAGAACTACCATCAGAAATTGCTGTACTTTGCCGCCATAGACAAGGTGCGGTTCCGCAAGCCGGTGGTGCCGGGCGACCAGCTGAGGTTCGAGCTGAAGATGGTGTCTTTCAAGCGGGGGATCTGCAAGATGGAGGGCCATGCCCTGGTGGACGGCCAGGTGGTGTGCGAGGCCGAGCTGACCGCGGCGATAGTGGATCGGTGATTTCTACCAAGTAGACTAAGAACATATGAAAGCGATAATATACAAAAAATACGGGCCACCGGATGTACTCCAGCTTTGTGAAGTGGCAAAACCCACCCCCAAAGACGATGAGGTGCTGGTGCGCGTTCACGCGGCATCCGTGAATGCTTATGACTGGCATTTCCTGACCGCTGACATCTTCTTGATTCGTCTCATGGGCGGGGGATTGATCAAACCTAAATACACGAGACTCGGTGCTGACGTTGCTGGGCGGATTGAAGCAGTTGGCGGAAACATCAAGCAATTTAAAACAGGTGATGATGTTTTCGGGATGGTAAAAGGCGGTTTTGCCGACTACGCATGTGCTCCTGAAAGTGCGGTGGCGTTGAAACCGGTCAATACTTCGTTCGATGAAGCTGCGGCCGCACCGATGGCTGCGATCACTGCCTTGCAAGGTCTGCGCGATGAAGGGCAGATTCAGGCGGGGCAAAAGGTTATGATTTATGGCGCCTCAGGCGGGGTTGGAACATTTTCGGTTCAGATCGCTAAAGCGTTCGGCGCAGCAGAAGTGACCGCCGTGTGCAGCACGAGGAATTTGGAACAGTCGCGCTCGATCGGGGCAGATCATGTCATTGATTACACTAAAGAAGATTTCACCCAAAATGGTCAGAAGTATGATCTCATTCTTGCGGCAAACGGATATCGTTCGCTTGCGGACTATAAGCGTGCCTTAACTCCCAAGGGTATTTATATAATGGCTGGAGGTTCCATGCCTCAAATCTTCCAGTCTATGCTCATGGGGTCAATGATGTCAGAAAGAGGGGGCAGGAAAATGGGAGGCGTAAGCGCAAAACGAAACCAAAAAGATTTGATCTTCATAAAAGAACTTTATGAAGCGGGCAAAGTAAAATCCGTTATCGATAGACGGTATCCATTAAGTGAGTCTGCGGAAGCGCTCCGCTATCTTGGAGAAGGACATGCCCGAGGGAAAATAGTTATCACTATGGAACAGAATAACAAAACCTGACCAAGCGGGGGATCTGCAAGATGGAGGGCCATGCCCTGGTGGACGGCCAGGTGGTGTGCGAGGCGGAAATGACCGCGGCGATAGTGGATCGGTAACTTATATCTGGGACAAAAAATGATGGAATGAGTGTAAACGCAAACTAGGGTAAGTGTGAATTTAGTTTCTTTTTAAAGTTATTTGTGGAGGCAGATTAAAATGAAATGTCCTTATTGTAAGGCCGAAATGACCAGGGGTAATATATATGGCGATAGGTATAAGTTAAAATGGCTGCCGGAAGGAAAAAGCCTGCTGTTTGGGATTTGGGCCATAGGCGGCATTAAATTGGGCGAATTCGCAGGATTTGGAAGGCCAAGAGTTGAGGCCAATATGTGTCAGGCTTGCCGTAAATTAATTGTTGACATCTAAATGGACCGAGCTGACCGCGGCGGCAGTCTAAAATTAAATACAACAATAAGAGAGAATTCATCATGAAAACAAATTTTGCATCAAGAGATTTCCACTACAGATCACGAGTGCTTTTCCCGTTATTTTTGCTTGTATTATTAATGTTTACTAAATCAAATGCGTGTACCGGAATTCGTTTAACTTCAAGTGATGGTACTGTGGTTTATGGTCGTACGATGGAATGGGGTGCCTTTGACTTAAATTCAAGAATCGCAATTTTCCCACAAGGCTATGAATTTATTGGCGTAACCCCCGAAGGGAATAATGGGAAGAAATGGACATCAAAATATGGTTTTGTTGGTTTAGATATGGCGGGAGAAATGGTTATTGCAGATGGGTTGAATGAAAAGGGAATAACGGTCGGTCTTTTCTATCATCACGGATTTGCTTCGTATTCTCAGTACAATAAAAAGAAACGATCTAACACTATTGCCGGACAAGATGTTTCTATTTACATTTTGTCTCAATTTTCAACTATAGATGAAGTTAGAGCTGGGATAAATAATATTAATGTCGTCGGAATTTTTGATGAACACATAGGACAAGAAATGGGCGTCCACTATATGGTTACAGAACCATCCGGGAAATCAATTGTTATTGAATTCACGAATCAACGGGTAAAAATTCATGACAATCCATTGGGTGTGATAACTAATGGCCCCAATTACGATTGGCATATGACGAATTTACGCAATTACATTAATCTGTCCCCGGTTCCGATACCAACTAAAAAAATTGAGAATATGGATTTTTCTCCCATGGGGGGCGGTTCCGGATTTTTAGGCTTGCCGGGAGACTTCACTCCCCCTTCAAGATTTGTCCGTGCTGTTGTCTTTTCCCAAACAGCAAGAAACACTTCTGACGGATTAGATGCTTCAACCGAACTTTTCAGAATTTTAGACAACTTCAATGTGCCTCTCGGTGCGGCGGAAGGATCAAGCGAAGCCAATGCAAAAAATAATTTAAAAAGCTCGACACTTTACACAACAGTTTGGGATACAAAAAATTTAATATTTTACTATCACACTCAATATGATAGACGAGTTAGAATGCTTAATTTTAGCGATATTGTTTTCAAGCAAAGTGATGGAAAAATAAAATATTATCCGATGGACAAAGAAAAAAAACAGGACATGGAAAATGTTCTTCTGAGATAGTAAAAAGAAGCATCACCATAAATTGATGATTGGTGATTTTATAACTATGTTTAACGAACGTCTTTGCGGCGGCGGCTCCACCACATTATTCTGGCGATTCCTGATCATTTCAGTTTGATACTTTTACATCATTTACAACCCGTAATTCATTTAAAACATGCCCAATAAAATTCATACCACTGCAATCATCGACCCGTCGGCCAAAATGGGCGGCAACGTTACGGTCGGCCCCTTTACCATCATCGGGCCGGAGTGCGTCATTGGTGACAACTGCCAGATAGGCTCCTCGGTGGCCATTCATCGCTGGACCGAGCTGGGCCAGGGCTGCCGGGTGTGGCACGGAGCCTCTTTAGGCGGCGATCCGCAGGACCTCAAATTCAAAGGTGGGCGGACCACGGTAAGGATAGGCAAGAACACCGTTATCCGCGAATATGTCACCATCAACCTCTCCACGGATGAAGGCGATGTCACCCTGGTCGGCGACAACTGTTTTTTAATGGCCTACTGCCACATCGCCCATGAATGCACGGTGGGCAACGGGGTCATCCTGGCCAACTCGGCCACCCTGGCCGGCCATGTGACGGTGGAGGATTACGCCATCATCGGCGGGCTGACCCCCGTGCACCAGTTCGCCAGGGTGGGCTGCTACTGCATGATCGGGGGATCATCCGCTGTCCAGAAGGACGTGCTGCCCTACACCAAGGCCTTCGGCAATCCGCTGGCCATGTACGGGCTTAATTCGGTCGGGCTGACCCGCCGCGGCTTCAGCCAGGAACAGCGGGACCTGATAGAAAAAGCCTACCGCCTCATATTCCGCTCCAATCTGAACACCACCCAGGCCTTAAGCCGCATCAAAGAAAGCCTGCCGATGTCCCCGGAGATAAAGCACATCATAGAGTACATCGAAAGCTCGGTCCGGGGGATAACCAAATAAAATCCCACGGAATTATAAAAACCCCGTATCGCTCACAATATGGGGTTTTTTGTTGACCAAGACTAATTTTATTTATAACTTTACACTTGATATTGGATATGTTTTACAGTAATATAGATATCAAGAAAGGCGTGAATTTATGAAAACAAAACTGGACATCGCAAAAAACTGGCTGCCCCGCTACACCGGCATGGGCCTAAACGAATTCGGCGACCATATCCTCCTTACCAATTTCGACGATTACATCCAGAGTTTTGCCGAGCGGTTCAACTGCGAGATCAAAGGCCTGGGTCGTCCCATGCAGGCCGCCACCAACTCGGCCGGGCTGTCCATTGTGAATTTCGGCATGGGCAGCCCCAACATCGCCACGGTGATGGACCTGCTGGTGGCCCGCCATCCCAAGGGGGTGCTGTTTCTGGGCAAGTGCGGGGGCTTGAAAAGAACCACCGAACTGGGACATTTCATCCTGCCCATCGGGGCCATCCGGGGAGAGGGCACCAGCGACGACTATCTTCCGCCGGAGGTGCCGGCCCTGCCGTCGTTCAAACTGCACAAGTTCGTCTCCGACAAACTGAAGGAACGGAAACTTGACTACCGCACCGGGGTGATCTACACCACCAACCGCCGGGTGTGGGAATGGGACACCGAATTCAAGAGATATTTAAGGAAGCTGACCGCCATCGGCATAGACATGGAGACCGCCACCCTGTTCATTGTGGGCCATGCCAACCAGATCGCCCGGGGCGCCCTGCTGATGGTGTCGGACATCCCCATGGTGCCCCACGGGATCAAGACCGAGAAGAGCGACCGGGAGGTCACCAAAAAGTTCAGCAAGATACATCTGGATATAGGCATCGAGAGCATGACCGAAATCGGTAAGATGGGCGAGAAGATCAAGCATTTTCAATATTGATTTCGATAGAACGCAGATCCCCGCTGATTTTGACGGATTGACACGGATTTTATTTTGGCAATAAAAAGTGATGTGACTTTTATTGCTTAAAATTTGAGGAGACTATATGAAGAAGTGTGCATTAATACTTTGTGCGTTGGCCGTTATTGCGGGCATTGCCCAGGCCTCCCAGGTGATGATCGTCCGGGTGGAGGACGCCATCAGCCCGGCCTCGGCCCGCTTCATGGTGCAGGCTATAGAAAAGGCCCAGGATCAGAATGCCGAATGCCTGATCATCGAGATGGACACTCCCGGCGGGCTGGACCAATCCATGCGCCAGGTGATCAAGAGCATCATGGCCTCCAAGATCCCGGTGGTGGTCTACGTGGCTCCCCAGGGGTCGCGGGCGGCCTCGGCCGGGGCCTTCATCACCCTGGCCTCCCATGTGGCGGCCATGTCGCCGGGCACCAGCATCGGGGCGGCCCATCCGGTAGCCATCGGCACCGGGCAGATGGACAGCACCATGTCCGGCAAGGTGACCAACGATGCCGCGGCCTACATCCGCTCCATCGCCGAGAAGCGGGGCCGCAACATAGCCTGGGCCGATTCGGCGGTGCGTAGCAGCGTCTCGTTGTCCGAGACCGAGGCCCTCAAACGCAGGGTGATAGACCTGATCGCCGACGATACCGAAGCCCTGCTGGTTTTTCTGGAAGGCAGGCAGGTGATTATGGGCCAGGATACGGTGGTGCTTCATACCAAGGGGGCGGAGAGGGTCCAGGTGGAGATGAACTGGCGGGACAGGCTTCTGTCCATCATTTCCAATCCCAATATCGCCTACATCCTGTTCATGGCCGGCTTGCTGGGGCTGTATTTTGAGTTCTCCAATCCCGGGGCCATCTTTCCCGGAGTAGTTGGCGCCATCTCGCTGATACTGGCCTTCTTCTCGTTTCAGACCCTGCCGGTCAATTACGCCGGGATGTTGCTGATAATATTGGCCATAGTCATGTTCATCTTAGACGTAAAGATAGCCTCGCACGGAATACTTAGCATAGGAGGTATAGTTGCCATGTTTTTAGGATCGGTGATGCTTTTTCAGACGCCGGACCCGGCCATGAGGGTCTCGCTGCAGGTGATCGTTCCAGTGGTGCTGGTGACCGCGGCTTTCTTCATCATAGGGGTCTGGCTGTCCATTAGAACCCTGAGGACCAGGCCGGTATCGGGCGACAAGAGCCTGCTGAATCAGGAGGGCGACGCCCGAACCATAGTGAACAAGGACGGCGGTCGGGTGTTCGTGGTCGGGGCCCACTGGAGCGCCTGGTCGGATGCCGAGATAGCAGAGGGGGCCAAGGTCAAGGTGGTGGAGGTAAAGGGGATGAAGCTGAAAGTCATAAAGAGCGAGTAGCGGAAAGCGTATAGCGAACAGGGGATGGGCGTTGCATGAACAGTACAAAAAGCTTCTCCGATCTGATAGTGTGGCAAAAGTTATACAAATTATGTGTTGAGGTCTATAAAGTATCCAAGGAGTTTCCCAGCCAGGAAAACTTCGGTTTAATCTCACAAATCAGGAGATGTTCGGTTTCTATCCCCTCAAATATTGCCGAGGGTTATGCACGTAAAAACCGCAAGGAATATATCCAATTCTTATATACAGCAAACGGTTCATTGGCAGAACTGCAGACACAATTGATGCTTTCGAAAGATATAGGCTATTTAAAGGTAAATGATTTTACCGGCTTATATTCTCTATCGCAGGAGGTCGGCAGAATGCTTTGGAAAATGATAGTTGGCCTGAGACAAAAAGAACCTTAACGCTAAGCGCTTTACGCTAAACGCTTAAATAATAAACATTTAACAAAGGAGAAAAACCATGACAGGTTACATTGTTCTAATTATCTTCGTGCTGTTCATTCTGGTCAATACCTTCAAGATCCTGCGGGAATACGAACGGGGAGTGATATTCCGCTTGGGCCGCTACGCAGGCACCCGCGGCCCCGGACTGATCATCCTGATCCCGATGTTCGAAAAGATGGTCAAGGTAACCCTGCGCACCATCGCCTTAGACGTGCCGGCCCAGGAGGTGATCACCAAGGACAACGTTTCGGTAAAGGTGAACGCCGTGATGTACTTCCAGGTGTTCCAGCCCGACAAGGCCATCATTGCGGTGGAGGATTTCATGTACGCCACCAGCCAAATGGGCCAGACCACCCTGCGCTCCATCCTGGGCGAGCACGAACTGGACGACCTGCTCTCCAACCGGGAGAAGATCAACCAGATGCTGCAGAAGATACTTGATGAGCGGACGGATCCCTGGGGCATTAAGGTCCAGGCGGTGGAGGTCAAGGATGTGGATCTGCCTGAAACCATGCGGCGGGCCATGGCCAAGCAGGCCGAGGCCGAGCGCGAGCGCCGGGCCAAGGTGATCCACGCCGACGGCGAATTCCAGGCCTCGACCAAGTTGAAGGACGCAGCCGACGTGATGGCGGTACAGCCGGTCACCATCCAGTTGCGCTACCTGCAGACCCTGACCGAGATCGCCACCGAGAAGAACTCTACCATCATCTTCCCGTTGCCGATAGACTTCCTCAAGTACTTCATGCACCAGGACGACAAGAAATCATAAACAACCAGAAAAGCGGCGATTGGATAAATAAAATCCGGTCGCCGCTTTAACTAATTGGTTTTAACGAAGTATGTTTCATAAAATCATGGAGTTTTAAATGAAAGATAGAAGGGCGAAACTAACAACCGTATGGCTTGTAATAATTATAACTATTATTGGCTGTGCAACCACAGTGGAGAGAAAATATACAAGAAAAGACCATTTTATGGTCGGTAAATATGAAGTAGGGGCAATTGAATATGAACCCGAGGGAGAGGGATCTTTAGTTATTAAATGGAGTTTTCCTGTTTACTTGAATGGACAGAAAATAAAAACGTATCATTTTCGTACACATTCGGTTTCTGATTTCAGTCAAAATCAAGAGGCACAAAAACAGTTTGACAAAGGTGTAGAAGTTGCACGTGTTCAGATAACAGAGTGGTGTATTCAAGTGGAATATAATGATGGTAAAGTGGAAGTCATAAAAAATTACCCAGGTTATGTTTTTGGAAGCTATGAATGGGTAAAAAATGAAGTTATAGATTTGTTAACCAAAGTTAATGCTGAATAATTGATGGTTATATGACCTTCTCCTCCCAAATAATCTCCATCATCAAACGTATCCCGCCCGGCAAGGTGGCCACCTATGGGCAGATAGCGGCCCTGGCCGGCAACCCCCGCGGGGCCCGGGCGGTGATCTGGATACTGCACTCCAGTTCCGGCAAGGAGAAACTCCCCTGGCACCGGGTGATAAACGGCAAGGGGCAGATATCCCTGAAGCCCGGCCATGGCTACGAGGAACAGCGGGCCATGCTGGAGAGCGAAGGGGTGGAATTCAGCCTGGCCGGAACGATAGACCTGGAAAAATACCAATGGAAACCGTGAAAAGGGATAAATATTTAAAATCCATCAGGCGTGATCTGGCGATCAGCAGCGATGAAAAATACCGCTGCGCCATCCAGGTCTTTTTCAAAGAGGGGATCAAACTATACGGGGTCAGGACCCCGCTGGTCCGAAAGATCTCCCAGAAATATTACGCCGCCATCAAGGACCGCCCCAAGAACGATATTTTCAAACTGTGCGATCAACTGCTGGAATCCGGCCTCAGCGAGGAGCGGACCATTGCCTTTGACTGGGCTTACCGATTAAGAAAGAGATATCAGCCCGGCGATTTCGCCAGGTTCGAAAAATGGCTAAAAAAATACGCCCCGGACTGGGGCGGGGTGGACGATCTCTGTACTCATGCTTTGGGTTATTTTTTGTTCAATCATCCCGAGTTTATCAATAATGTCCGGGCTTGGACCAAGTCGCCTAAATGGTGGATGCGGCGGGCCTCGGCCGTGGCCCTGATCTACGGCCTGCGCCGGGGCGTTTTCCTTAAGGATGCCTTCAAGACGGCGGATATTCTTCTATTGGACAAAGAGGACCTGGTGCAGAAGGGATACGGCTGGATGCTGAAGGTGGCTGGCGATAGGCATCAAAAAGAAATTTTTGATTACGTGATCAAGAACAAAAAGAAAATGCCCAGAACGGCCCTGAGATACGCCATTGAGAAATTCCCGGAGGCTTTAAGGCAAAAGGCTTTGTCTAAGTAGCTTCATAAAGGGCGGGCATCAGCGCTCCTGTTAAAGGATCAGTACCGGGTGGCCTCAAAGGAGCCCTGTTCCCAGGACAGCACCACGAATATATTGAACAGGTTGATCTGTCCCTCCAGGCTGCAGTGCTCTATGGCCCCCTGATTTATATGCAGGCAGCCGTGCTGGCCCTCGACATTAGTTATTTCGATGCGGCCGGTCCAGCCTCCGATAGAGAACAGTTCCAGCAGTTTGAATATATTGACCACCGATAATTTTCCGGACCACTCCTTGGCCTTGCGGGCCAACATGGATCGGGCCTTGGTGGCGTATTTTAGCCGCAGGTCAATGCCCTTGTAAAGCTCCTCCCTTTTGAGGGGCTTGGTCAGATAACGGGCGGCGCCCACCGCATAACCGTGGATGATGCTGGCCCGGTCTATCTTGGCCGAAAGCATCAGCACCGGGAGGTGCTTCAGATCGGGGCTCTTCTTGACGGCCCGGCACAGTTCGTAGCCGTCCATCATCGGCATCATGATGTCTGTCAGGATCAGGTTCACCTGTTTCTCTTTGGCGACCTGCAAGCCGTCCTGGCCGTCGCGGGCCTGGATCACCTGGTAGCCAACCTTCCGCAGTTGAAATTCCAGAAGCCGGGCCATATTGGCTTCATCCTCGACCACCAGTATGGTATAAGTTTCCATAAACCTCCTCTTAAAAGACTGCTTGAGTAAATTGTATAACAAATGTGATAAATATGCAAGCCGGTTTGCCTTATCGGAGGGCATCTCCAATATTAATCTTGTCATGAAAACGGAACAGGGGAGAAATGGATAATAAAGAATTAAAGGCTGGCCACCGCCAGAGGTTGAAGGAAAAATTCCGTAAAGCCGGCGGAGACGGCCTGCACGACTACGAACTGCTGGAGCTGTTATTGACCTATGCCTTGCCCCGGCGCGATGTCAAACCCCTGGCCAAGGAACTGATCACAAGATTCGGCGGACTCTCCGGGGTGCTGGATGCCTCTCCGGAGGAACTGGATAAGGTAAAAAGGTTAAGCCAGGGCTCCGGCATTCTGATAAAATTGAACAAAGCGATTATCGAATATTACATGACCAACGAGATGGCATCAAGAGATGTGCTTTCGTCTCCCCAGACGGTGCTTAATTTTGCCAAGGCCAAACTGGCCGGCTTGCCGAATGAAGTTTTTTTGTGCATCTACCTCAACACCAAGAACGAGGTACTGAAGCACAACATAATAAACCAGGGGACGGTGGACAAGGCGGCAGTCTATCCTCGCCGGATCATCAAGGAAGCTTTGGACTGCCATGCGGCCGGACTGATCCTGGTGCATAACCATCCCAGCGGCCACTGCCAGCCTTCGCCGGAGGACAAGGCCTTGACCGATTCCATCATCAGCGTGGCCAAGACCATGGATATCCGGGTGCTGGACCATCTGATAGTGGGCAGGCTGGGGCATTTCAGTTTTGCCGAAAAGAATTTAATATAAAGGATATAAAATGAAAAAATATTTGTTAATTCCAATACTATCAGCAACCCTATTTATTGCATGCAACCGAATACTTGATGTATTTTCATTAGTCAATACGAAAGAGATAAGTGAGGATTGTTTTAAAATATTTAAGAAAGAGTTTCCTTTAGAGTTCAAAAGGTTATCGTCCGCAGAATATATATTTCCGCAGATTAATAGAAAGATAGCAGTTGTAGATGTTTCAATTACTGATAAGAAAAATTATCAACAGATTTTCCATAGAATCTATGTCTATGATATTACTAATAAAAATAATTATTTTGCCATCTGGAAATCGGGACTTATTCCAGAGGATTGCGGTGAGTTTGATATGTATCTGACTAATATTAAGGCTTTCAAAATAAATGGTAAACCTGTTATTGTGCTTGATTTAAAATATGCAATGCAAGCATGTACCACAATTCCTGACATTCAAATAGATTCGTCCTTATTTTACAATGCTGACAATATGTGCCGTATATTCCAATTAGAGACACATTACATAAATTACAATAATCCCGAGGTTGGGGTGCAAAAGCCCGTGCAAGCAAGAACTGCCCGTTATTGGCCGAATGGTGTAATAGAGTATAACTGTTCATGGATAACAGAAATTTTTTATAATTCGGATAAACAGAAATTTTCCGGCATTAGAAATTATTGTTGGAATAAGGATACAACTAAATTAGAGTTGTTTAAGTAGAACTCTTATTTATCTCAAACAAGAAAGTCATCATCGGAGCCGGGCCAAGCGGGTTGATCGCTGAAGCAGCGGTAAAAAAATCCTTGCATTATATCTCCTTTTAAGCTATAATATCCTCAGACTTGATTTTTAGGAGAGCGGGTACAAAGCCCGCTCTCTTTTGCTATCCGAAAAACCAACCAGAACATCAACCGCAGAGATACAGAGGGTCTAATATTTCTAACCAGGTTTTTCTTTGTGTCTTAGTGTCTTTGTGGTAAAGTCAAAAGGCAGGTTATAAGTGAACGATAAAATATCAGCCGAAGAGGTCATCGCCAAAATAAAAGAGATTGCCCAACCTCTGGCTGATGAGATGGGGCTGGAGCTGGTGGACGTGGAATTCAAGGTCGGCGGTGATTTTCTAAGAGTGTTCATAGACCGGCCCGGCCAGGGCGTCGCCATGGAGGATTGCAGCGGCCTGTCGCGCCGGATCTCGGCCGAGCTGGATGTCAACGACCCTATTACCCACCCCTATCGTTTGGAGGTATCCTCCCCCGGTTTGGACCGGCCGTTGAAGAGGGCGGAAGATTTCATTCGCTATGCCGGCAAGCCGGCCAAGGTAGTCATTAGCCAGCCCCTGAACGGCCAGAATACATTCATCGGGCGCATCGGCGAGATCCAGAACGGAATGGTCAAGATCAGCTTGCAGGACCAGGAAGCGGTCTGGCTGCCGCTGGCCCAGATAAAAAAAGCCCGGTTGGAAGTGGAATTTAAAAAGACCTAACTCATCCCCTCATATTCCCCTTCTCTTGCAAGAGAAGGGGATGGGGTTGAGTTATGAATTAGACACAGAAACCATAAATAAGAAAAAATAACACCAGGATCACATACATACTAAGGAGCAAAAGAACGTGTCCAACCTAGACGTAATCGAAGCCCTGGGCGAGATCGCCAGGCGCAAGAACCTGAGCAAGGAATTCGTTATCGAGACCCTTAAGATGGGCCTACTGCAGGCCTGCAAAAAGCGGTTCGGCACCTCGGAGAACATCTTCGTGGAGCTGGAGGACGATACCGGGGAGATCGGTATTTTTGCCAAGAAGGTGGTGGCAGAAGAGATCCTCGATCCGGCCCTGGAGATCTCCGCCGAGGATGCCGCCGAATATATCGACGACCCCCAGCCGGGCGATGAGGTGGAGGTGATCCTGCCGTTCGAAGAGTTCGGACGGATGGCCATCCAGGCCACCAAACAGATACTTTTCCAGAAGGTGCGGGAGGCCGAGCGGGAACAGGTGTTCAAGGATTTCTCCGGCAAGGTGGGGGACATCGTTACCGGGACGGTCCAGCAGATCAGCCGGGACGACATCCTGGTCAGCCTGGATCGCACCGAGGCCGTTCTGCCGTATTCCGAGCAGATCCGTTCCGAGCGCTACCAGCAGGGGCGCACCGTCAGGGCGGTGGTCCTGGACGTGGCCAAGACCATCAAAGGGCCGCAGGTGATATTGTCGCGCAGCCATCCCGATTTTGTCAAACGGCTGTTCATGCAGGAGGTGCCGGAGACCAAAGAGGGCCTGGTGGAGATAAAGGCCGTTGCCCGCGAGGCGGGCGACCGGACCAAAGTGGCGGTGCACTCCAACGAAGCCAAGGTGGACGCGGTGGGGGCTTTTGTGGGGCTCAAGGGCGCCAGGGTTCAGACGGTGGTCAGGGAACTGTCGGGCGAGAAGATAGATATTGTGTCCTGGTCTTCGGATCCGGCGTTGTTCGTAGCCCGGGCCCTTTCTCCGGCCAAGGGGCTGGAGGCCTTCCCCGAGCCTGAGGAGAGGCGGGTGATAGTGATCTGCCCCGACGACCAGTATTCGCTGGCCATCGGCAAGAGAGGGCAGAATGTCCGTCTGGCGGCCAAGTTGACCGGCTGGCGGATAGACGTGATGACCGATAGCCAGTATCAGGAGAGGTTCGAGGCTCTGGCCCAGGTGCAGCTTCCGATGGAAGAACTGATCATCTCCGACAAGATCAAGGCCAAACTCAAGGAGGCCGGGCTGGATACGGTGGAGAAGGTGATAGAATCTGGCGAGGATGGCCTGACCAGTATCGATGGCATAGGCGCCAAGACAGCCGAGAAGGTGCTGTCCGCCGCCAAGGAGGCTAAGGACGCCCAGCTGATGCATTTTGACGAGAAGAACGCCCCGGCTGAGCCCGCCGATCAGCCGGCCCCGGACCAGCCAGCGAGTGAGGAAGACCCAACCCCGGCCGAGCCTACCGGCGAGGAAGAACCGGCCAAAGCCGAGAAGAATCCAGCCGAAGAATCCGGCAGCGACGGAAAAGAAGAATCCGACAATGATGATGAACAGCACCAGGCCGGAGAACCAACGGAACGGCAGGAATAGGAGATATTATGGCAGAGACTAAGAAAACTACCAAGACCACCAAGAAGACAGCCAAGGCAGCCGTGGTGAAAGAAGCAGTCAAGAAGATAGAAGTGGTCAAAAAGGCGGAAGTGGTCAAGAAGAAACCCGTTGCCAAAAAGAAAGCCGAGACCGCCAAACCGGCCAAGGAGGTGAAGGTTTTTGAGGCGGCCAAGGATCTGAAGATATCGGCCGATGCACTGCTGTCCATGCTCAACGAGCTCAATTTCAACATCAAGAGCCGGATGAGCCTGGTCACCAAGGATATGCTGGAGTCTGTCAAGCTGAAGTTCGAAGAGGAGAAGGAAGCGGTCAAGCAGCAGCAACAGCAGAAGAAGAAGATCCAGGAGAAAAAAGAAGCCACGGTCAAAGCCGAGGCCAAGGTGGCGGTGGAGGAGGCCCCCCCGATCATTGTATCAAGGGTTGCGGCGGTTTCGGGCGCTAAGCCGATAATGAGAAGACCGGTGCCGCCCAGGCCGGTGGTGCACAAACCGGTGATCACCAAGATCGTGCCCACCCCCATAGATTATCCCAAGGAAATGACCACCCCCTATCCCAAGCCGCCGGCGGAAGAGTATGCGCTGGGAAAACGAAAAAGAAAACGCAAGCGGAAAAAACAGAAAGATAAAAAGCTGCCGGTTGATCACGTGGCCATTGCCGCAACAGTCAGGCAGACCATGGCCGCCATCGAAAGAGGCAAAGCCCGCAGGTCTTATAAAGACAAGGACCGGGGGGATGCGCCGGGAGAGGCGGTTGACGAAAAGGTTGTTAAACTACCGGAATATTCTTCAGTGGCCGATCTGGCCCAGGCCATAGGGGCAAAGCCGGGAGAGGTGATTGCCAAGGCATTGGGGCTGGGCTTGATGGTCACCATCAACCAGCGGCTGGACCTGGACACCCTGGCCACCATCGCCGATGAATTCGATTATGTGCTGGAAGAACAGGATGAATTCAACCAGCCGGAGGAGAAGGATGATGAAAAACTTTCCCCGGAAAACCTGAAGCCGCGGCCTCCGGTGGTAACGGTGATGGGCCACGTGGATCACGGCAAGACCACCCTGCTGGACACCATCCGCAAGACCGATGTGGCCGGCGGGGAGCACGGCAGCATCACTCAGCATATCGGCGCCTATGAGGTGAAAATAAGCAATGGCTCGATAACTTTTCTGGACACCCCGGGTCACGAGGCCTTTACCGCCATGCGGGCCAGGGGCGCCCAGGTGACCGATATCGTCATTTTGGTGGTGGCCGCCACCGAGGGGCTGATGCCCCAGACCAGGGAGGCCATTGATCATGCCCAGGCCGCCAAGGTGCCCATTATCGTGGCCATCAACAAAATGGACCTGCCCAAGGCCGATTCCAACCAGGTCAAGCAGGAGCTTTCCAAGGTCGGTTTATTGGTGGAGGACTGGGGGGGCAAGACCATCGCCGTGGAGGTTTCGGCCAAAACCGGACTCAACGTGGAGAAACTACTGGAGATGGTGCTGCTGCAGGCCGACCTGCTGGAGCTGCAGGCCAACCCCGACTGCCCGGCCAAGGGAACGGTGATAGAGTCCCGGCTGGACAAGGGCAAGGGCATTCTGGCCACGGTTCTGGTTCAGCAGGGCACCCTGGAGAAGGGCCAGCCCTTCGTGGCCGGTCTGTACAGCGGCCGGGTGAGGGCCATGTATGACGAGCACGGCAAGCAGATCCTTAAAGCCGGACCATCCAGCGCGGTGCTGGTGCAGGGCTTTGAGGGGGCCCCCATGGCCGGCGATTCCTTCCAGGTCTACCAGATTGAATCGGATGCCAAGGAGATGGCCAACCGCCGTCAGCAGCTGAAGCGGGAGCATGAGTTCCGTCCCGCCAAGAAGGTCACCCTGGAGGGTATCTACGACCAGATCCAGGAGGGCGAGATTCAGGAGCTGAAGCTGGTGATCAAGGGCGACATGGCCGGCTCCATCGAGGCCATCGGCGATTCGTTGTTCAAGATGTCCAACGACAAGGTCAAGCTGGTGGTCATCCACAAGGGGGTGGGCGCCATCAACGAGTCCGACGTCCGGCTGGCCCAGGCCTCCAATGCCATCATCATTGGCTTCCATGTCAGGCCCGAGGAGCGGGCCCGGGAGCTGGCTGAGAACGAGGGGGTGGAGATCCGCATGTATAACATCATCTATGATGCCCTGGAGGACCTGCAGAAGGCCCAGAAGGGGATGCTGGCCCCGGTGTTCAAGGAAGCGGTGCAGGGCCGGGTGGAGGTGCGGGAGACCTACAAGATATCCGGGGTGGGCACTATCGCCGGCTGCCAGGTACTGTCCGGGACCATCGCCCGCTCCCACAAGGTCCGTCTTATAAGGGACAACGTGGAGGTGTACAACGGGAAATTCGCCTCGCTCAAGCGCTTCAAGGACGATGTCCGCGAGGTGCAGACCGGCTTCGAGTGCGGCCTGGGGCTGGACCAGTTCAACGACATCAAAGTGGGCGACATAGTGGAGACCTATATCATAGAAGAGATAAAACAGGAATAGACATTTTGGCGTGCAGTGTGATCTCCGGTTATTTATTGATTATCTCCGGAAAATTTAAAAATAGCAGGAAGGAACCCAAGATGAAAAAAAGAGCGTTGTTGTCGCTGGGGATGGCGTGGTGCCTGGCCGGGCTGATTACCGGTTCGGCGCTTTGTCAGGAAGCAGCCAAAGGAACCATCTCTGGGGCCATCAAGGACCGCGATGTCGGTACCCCCATGAAGGGCATGATAACCTTTCCCGGCACCGACGTTCCAGGGGTGATGAGCGATTCGGCAGGGCGCTACCAGGCGGAACTGGCTCCGGGCGACTACAAGGTCCACATCTATGCCAACGGATACCGCTGGATAGAAAGAAAGATAACGGTTACCGCCGGCCAGGCCGAGAAGTGGGACCTGACCCTTAAGCGCAGGGTGGTCGAGGTTTCGGGAATCGTCAGCGATTCGGCCAGCGGTCGTCCGCTGAAAGCCCTGATCAGCATCACAGGGTCACAGTCACTGCAGACCGAAAGTCAGGCCGGGGACGGCGGATACCGGGCGGAAGTGAAGCCGGGAAACTACCAGATCATGTTTACCGCACCCGGCTATCCCCCGGCCAGCCGCAGCTTGAGCCTCAGGGACAAGCTGCCGCAAAAGCTTGATGTCAAACTGTCCGGCCAAAATACCTCTGCTTCCGGCAAGTGGCAGGTGTTTGCCGGCGGCGGGGTCATCAAACTGATGGGAGGAGTAACCTCCGATGCGGATTACGGCTACATGATCAGGGTAGGCGGAGGGATGGATGTCGGACACGGCATCATGGCCGGACTGAGCCTGGGGTTCGGGGGCAACAAACTCATGGAAAACATCTGGGAGCCCAATTACCAGCTTTATCAAAATAGTTATATCAACATCGAAGCCGAGGGCCGTTACAAATTCTCCTTCTGGGAGAAAGCCACCCCTTACGTTTTGGTCAGCGCCGGTGTTTTATCTTGGCAAAACAACTACGACGGTGCGGTTTATATCGATCCGGCTACCGGAGAGGAACAAAAGGCCGTCAGTCCCATTTTCCGGGGCGGGGCCGGCATTGAATATTGCCTTACTCCGAAGATATTTCTCTGGGGCCAGGGGCGGGGCGGAATGTTCCTTCCCGGGGATAAGATCACTTCGGGATCTTATGTAAAGCCCAACCTTCTGGCCGAGGGCTCGCTGGGGGCGGGGTACCGGTTCTAGCTGTACAACCAGTAAACGAGTTTACTGGTTTACAGTTTATCGGTTTTATGAGATCGAGGAGCCAATTGGGAATAGGTTTTGTAAGCGGGTGTTATTTATTTCCTGCAGTAGGGGATGTTGAATTGCTGGACTATCAAACGGAAACAAGATAAAATAAAAGGCTGATCCCGATAGCGGGGTCAGCCTTTTGCAATAAGGGTTATAGGGTACGCACTAAGTTTTACTTTTTAAAAATAGATCGTTAATGTAATGAATAAAATATCATTACAACAAGCCAAAGCTCTCAACCTGCAAAAGCAATTGCTGGACGATTCCGCATCCCTGCACGGCAAGGACGGTGTTTATCTGGCCATTGATAAGCTGGGCTATGTTCAGATAGACACCATCAATATTATCGAGCGGGCGCATCATGTGGCTCTTAATGCCAGGGTCAGCGATTACCATCAGCAGTGTCTCCATCAATTGCAAAAAGACGATCGCAAGATTTTCGAATACTGGGCCCATGCCGCCAGTTATCTACCGATGAAGGATTACCGCTACTACATCTCCCACATGCAGGGGAAGCGCAGTAAGTACATTTCGTCCTGGATAAAGGGAAAGAAGCATATAATCGACCGGGTGAAAAAACGGGTGGCCGAAGAGGGCCCGCTTTCCGGAAGCGATTTCGAAGGTCGGAACAAACACCAGGGCGTGTGGTGGGACTGGAAGCCGGAGAAGATGGCACTGGAGGTGCTGTTCCTGCGGGGCGAATTGATGGTCAGCGAAAGAAAAAACTTCCGGAGGATATACGACCTGACCGAGCGGGTGCTGCCCTCCGGCCTGGACATCTCAATACCCGGCGAGCGGGAGGAGAAGCATTTCTTTATCAAGCGGGCACTGGGCTCCATGGGCCTTGCCACCGAAGGCGACATAGACAAGTACATGCACATCACCGGCCGGATGAGCAGATGGCTGAAAGAACTGGAAGAAAGCGGAGAGATAGTCCAGATATTCATCGAGGGCCTGCCTAAAAAATATTTCATTTTAACAGAAGACCTGGCCGGGATTGATGAAAAATCGAAAGGTGGCAAGCACAAGGTTCATCTGTTGTCGCCATTTGATAATCTGATCATCCTGCGGAACCGCATCAAAGAGATATTCGATTTCGATTATACATTAGAGTGCTACGCCCCGGCCATTAAAAGGAAATACGGCTATTTCAGTCTGCCGATATTATGGAAAGGCGACCTGGTGGGCCGGCTGGACCCCAAGGCCGACCGGAAGGACAAACAGCTTATTATCAATTCGCTGTTCATCGAGAAAAGGATGGCCGATATGGATGAGTTCCTCCCGACTCTGGCCAAAAGCCTGAAAGAATTTGCCACCTTCAATAAATGCGATGAAATTTCCTTGATCAAAACCTATCCGGCAAAATATCAACAGGCCATTACTATGAAGCTTATATGAGAATTATGAAAAATTATATTTACAAATCAGGGGATTTTTTGCTACAATACTTTTAGGTTAAATACATAATCAAACAACCCTATCTAAGAGGCATATATGCGCAGGGTTATATGTTCGGCCGTTTTGTTGTGGTCTGCGATACTTTCCTTGGCAGCAGAGAACGCCAATAACCTTGAAGGGCTGGTAATTGATGGCGCAACCGGGCGGGGATTGGAAAAGGCAAAGATCACTATCGTGGGTACAACCGTTGAGTCCAGGACGGACATCAACGGTTATTTTATTCTGGACAGCCTTCGGGCAGGCAGTTATACCCTCAGGGCGGAGAAGAAAGGATTCGAACCCGTGATGGTCAAGGAGGTGCTCTACTATCCGGAAAGGGCCTCGATACTTTTTTTGAAGCTTTGGCCGGCCAGCCCAAAAAAGCAGATAGTAGAAAGTAAACCCATAGGGACGGACCAGCCTGGAATAGCGGCCGAACAAATACAAAACATGCCCGAGCCGGGGCTGGGCGGCGTTCTGCGGCAGGCACCGGGAACAGTGGTTTACACCGGGCAAGTACACCTGCGGGGCGGAGACCATGACGAGATTGCCTATTTCGTGGACGGCTTCGATGTCAGCGACCGGCATTTCGGAAATTTTAGCGAACACCTGCCGGCCGGGGCCATGGCCGGGATCGATATTACCGGCCCTGGGTTTCCAATCTCGATCGGACAAAGCATGTCGGGCGCAGTAGATATCGTTACCGAAAGGGCGTCGGACGATAAGGGAATCAAGTGGACCTCGGATATGATCCATGGCTCGGTCAACAGCGGGTATAACAGATATGAAACATTCTGGAATTCGTCCGTTCCAAAAATTCCGGCGATGCGCTTTTCATTCAATGCCGAGGTTATGGATAATAAGGGCCTAATAGCCTACAATATGCCGGAAAAGATGTTTATTCCCGATCATTCCAAGGATTATATCTGGGCCGATACCCTGTATTACAGCCACTCTCAGTGGGATACCGTTCCGGGTAGCGGAGGCGCCTACGGTTGGGTGGGTGACTGGGCCGACACCATCAGATATTACGACAGCCTTTATACCGCCGGGGGATCGGATATCAGCGGACAGCAGATGTGGGAATTGGAGAAGCTGGACCGCCTGGCCCATGGCCGGATGTACGGCTGGAAGGAATGGGACCAGCCCTATCTGCCGCACAGCGGATCGAATTCCTACAAACTGCAGGGCCGGACGGATTACAGGATCGAACGATGGAAGGCCAAAGCCAGCCTCTCCTGGTTTGCCAATAGGGAGCAGGAGTCAAAATACAGCACTTACTTTAAATATAATTTAGATAATTACTATGCCCAATTGAAAAAAGAATGGATGCTGGGTCTGAGATTCAAACAGGACATCTCGCCAAAGACCTCATATTCCCTGGGGATCAACCGTTTCAGCGCCAAGACCCAGACAGGGGTGCTTGATACCGCCGCTGAGAAGGAGCGTAGTTGGTGGCAGGATTATACCTTTCTGCCGGATGCCGATGCCAACGGCGACAGCATCTACGATGCCTATGCCGGACAGGGATATGCATACAACACCAACAATCCCTACGGCGTGCCGGGCTATTTTGTGGGCTACGGTCTGGCCCGGCTGTGGCGGAAGACGGCCGACAGCTATAACGGGCTGAATTTCAAGATGAACCATCAACTGAACGAAAGGAACAACCTGGAGGGAGGTATCGATCTCAAGAAATACCGTATCTACCTCAAGGAGAATTCCCTGCCGTGGAATGCCTATCCATTCAAGGATCATTACGATTTCGATCCGGCCAACCTGGCCATATATCTGCAGGAAAAGCTGGAGTTGAAGGACCTGGTGTTCACCGCCGGGGTCAGGCTGGATAGGTTCATGCCCAATGCCGGGAAAAAGGCCGATAACTTCAACCTGACCGATACCGCCTCCTACATTGAAGCCCGGGACACCACCATGTTCAGCCTGAGGCTGGGTTTCCTGCACAAGGTCTCACAGTCCACTTCTTTCCGGGTGAACTTCGGCCGGTATGTCCAACAACCGTCCTGGGATTATCTGTACAAACAGTTAAGCGTCAATATTGCCCGAGGAAATACATTGATTGGGGATCCGGAGCTTTCCGTACCATACACCATAGCGTATGAGGCTGGCATATCCCGGCGGTTCGGCCGAAGCTCGGAGCTTGACCTAAGTTTGTATTATAAGGATGTTTATAATCTTATAGATACCACATATATACAAGATACTTGCACTGGTTTGAATTACATTGGATATAAAAACAACCGCCAAGCCAATATTCGCGGTTTGGAACTCTCCTATGAATTAGAACCTCTAGAAAAAGGATTCACGCTTAAAGGCAATTATTCACTGCAAGTGGCCAAATACACTACTTCGGCGACAATAATTGCAAATTATTACATCTACGGAGGCGGGACAGACCCAGGGTGTGCGGATTTCTTTCTGGATCCCAGATACATCAACGAATGTTTTCTCAATTGGGATCAGCGACATAAGTTCGTCTTGAATATGGGCTGGGATTTTGACCATGACTTCGGGCCGCGGATTTTGGGAACCCGGCCACTGGCCGATCTTTCCATCAGTCTGTTTAATATTGCCTACAGCGGATTTCCCTACAGTATTTTGGAAAAAATTAACACAGAACGGATGCCCTGGACATTCAATACCGACCTGAAGATGGTTAAAACCATTCCGTTGTCTAAAACAAAAGTTTCTATCGAGCTTGAAATATTGAATCTTTTCAACAGGAGGAATGCCACCGGGGTCTTTCCCCAGACCGGCCTGACCGATGCCTATGGCACGCCGCTCAACTATGATGATTTTGCCGGGAAAATGGTGCTGGATAGCCTTCCCGGCACCACCGATGCCGTCGGAGACACCGTCTGGTATCCCAATCCTGATTACAGCAAATGGCGGGACCTTAACGGCGACGGGGTGATCGACGACAAGGAACTCTATCTCACTTATGTGGCCGCCTATAATGACTACGTCAATGACCCATACAATTCATTGCGCTATCCCGAAAGCTCGGCTTATGCTCTGCCCCGCAGGGTCAGGTTGACGTTGGGGATAATGTTTTGACATTTATAGCCCGGCCTTGTATAATCGGTGTATAGGTTTTGAAAAACACAATAGGAGCCTCAAATGTCCCAGATAAAAAAGATCACCGCCATCGGCCGCAAGCTGGAGAAGCTCTCCGCCCAGTATTCCCGGCTGGAATGGGTCCAGTATACCACCGGATACGACTTCGGCTCGCAAAAAGCCTACCAGAAGCTGGTCAAAGTATTCAAGGACCAGAAAAACTATCAGGCCATTCTGGATCATAAAGCAATGGCCCTGGAGCCGCTGGATAAACGCCGGACAGAGATCCTGTACAAGGCCTTCAAGCCCTATCACCTGTCCGACGAGATGAACAAGCTGGAGTTGGAGATCCAGAAACTGTCCACCGAACTGTCCAAGGTGCTTAACAACCACCGCTCCAGCCTGGATGGCCGGGAGATCCGCTCCACCGAGATTGCCCAGATCCTGCGCAGCGAGCCGGACCGGGAGAAAAGAAAGAGGGCCTACCTGGCCCGGGCCCAGGTGAACCAGCCGCTGTTCCAGGCCGGGTTTGCCGAACTTATCGGTTTAAGAAAAGAATATGCCCGGCTCTACGGCGCCAAAAATTTCGTGGCCTACCAACTGGAACAGCAGGAGTTGGATGTAAACATGTTCGACCGCTGGCCGGAACAGATAGTCAAATTACTGCCGGCCATGAAAAAGATCAAGGCGGAATACGGTGAAAAATTTATTGGCGACAGCGCCGTCAAGCCTTGGGATGACGCCTATATCAGCGCCCAACTGGCCCCGGAACTTAATCACCGGGTTGACATGTCGGCCTGTTACGATGTGGTTCGGGACTTCTTTTTGAACTTCGGGTGGGACATCACCCTGCACAACATCACCTACGACATCTTTCCCCGCCGCAACAAGTCGGAGTGGGGCTACAATTTTCCCATCCAGACGGCGGTCGATTCGCGGATACTGGCCAACGTGGAGAACCGCTATCACGAATACGGTGTTCTGCTGCACGAGACCGGGCACGCCCTGCACTCCTTTCTACTGAAGCCCCGGGAGGTGCTGTTGAACATGGGGGGCAGCGGTATCGTCTCCGAGGGGTTCGCCAACCTTTTTCAGGATTTCCTTTACGAAGGATCGTTCTTCGGACAGTTCTTCGGCGATGGCCGGGAAAAGGCAGCGGAGAATTTTGCCAATCTCAAACGCTGGGAACGGGCCACCAGGATCGAAGCCGTTCCGGCCATCCTGTTCGATCAGGCCCTGTACCGGGAGAATATAACCTCGATAGACGACGTTCATCAACTGTACTGGAAGATATACCGGCAGATACTGGGCGAGGAGCCTTACGCCGAAGAGCCGCTCTGGGGATTCTGGATCCACCATACCACCCATCCCATCTACCTGCACAATTATTTTATGGGCGACCTGACCTGCGATATGCTGAGGGAGGTGTTCAAAAAGCGCCATAAAACGGATGACATCATGGCCCAGGGTAAAAAGTTCGGCAAATTTTTGCTGGACGAGGTGATCAAGCCCTCCGGGACCTATACCTATCCCGAATTGTACCAACGGATCAGCGGAGAGGAATTTTCACTGAAATACCTGGCGGAATAAAATAACTCAACCCAACCCTTCTCTTGGGAAGAGAAGGGCGAAGGGATGAGGTCGATAAATACGAAAGCCCCCGCCATAGGCGGGGGCTTGGTGTTTTAATAGGGGAGGGTTTAAAACCCTCCCCTACAATTATTGGGGCTGACCGGTTCCTGGATTCCCGATTTCTCGGGAATGACTGACCTAACCCCTACCCCTTCCCGATGCGGGAAGGGAAATATTAAGTCCCCTCCCCCAAAGCATTGGGAGAGGGGAATAGGTCAGTCCAGATATTTCACGCAGATGAGTTTAGTCCGGCCGGATATGTGATGATTGACGAAGGCGGTCAGGGTCTCGATCAGGCATTTTCCGTCGTGGCGGGTGATGTCGCACAGATCTCCAGTGGAGTGCCAGTGATACAAGGCCGCAGATTGGGCCGGCTTCAGGAGAATGCATTCCCCCTCAGGGGCATGGCAGCGGGGGCAGAGGAAGCCGCCCTCGGTCACCGAGAAGACCGGGGCGCCGCTTTTAAGCTCCCGGCGGCATTTGACGCAGGAATCCAGCCGGGGGGAATGCCCCAGGTTGTTGAGGGCCGCCAGGAAAAAGCCCAGCAGTTCGCTGTGGCTTTCCCCGGAGGATGGCAGTGCTTTCAGAAAACCCGAAAGATTTTTATAAAAGGCCAGGTTGGGCGATTCCAAAGCGGTGAGCTTGTAGCCCATCTCCAGGGCCACTGCCGCCGGGTTCATCCGGCCGCCCTCGGCCAGGGCCGAGGGATCCCAGACCACGTCGGTCTCGGAGACGGTGTGCAGTTCGGAATGCCGGCTGCGGTAGAAGACGATCTGGGAGACGCCGCCGGGCTGGAAAGAAGCCCCGAACCTGCTTCGGGGCTTGCGGGCGCCCTTGGCCATGAATTTCATCCGGCCGAACTGCCGGGTGAAGGCGCTGACAATGCGGCTGGTCTCCGACCAGTTTTGGGATTTTAGGATTATGGCTTCGGTGCGTTCGATCATGGGTTAGAACCGTGTTCCTTCAAATATTCGAGGGCGTAAAATAACGCCGAGACATGCAAGGTCTGTCGTATTTGATTATTTTTCAACAAAGCTTTCACTTCTGATAACGGTATTTTCAGTATTTCTATTTGTTCCGAATGGTCCAAATTTGTTTTGGCATTCAAAGTAACGTTTCGAGCCAAAAAACAATGAGTTGTATTGATATGATTTGCCGGGTTTGGAGATAATTTGCAAAGCTCGATGAAATCATCCGATGAATAACCGGTCTCTTCCAACAATTCTCTTTTTGCCGCATCCGTCGGTGTTTTATCAGAAGGTTCAATTATCCCGCAGGGTATTTCCAATATAGTTTGTTTTATGCCGTGGCGGTATTGTTTGGTCAGAATAATTTCATTATCGATTGTTATCGGGACAACATTGATCCAATCCGGGTATTCCAAAATATAATAGGGCTCGATGATGTTTCCATTAGGCATGATGCATGAATCAGCCCGTAGGGATATCCATTTATCCTGTAAGATGTATCGTGTGGATCTGGTTTTCCAATGCATATTCACAATATATACCTAAAGAATTATTTTAAAATCGCAATGCGTATATTTAATTAGCCCAGGCCTTCAGGCCTGGGATTGATAATAAACGAAAATAGTCCCCTCGTAAGGCCGTTAATGGCCTTTTACATTTTGCTTTATCCGCTTTCCCAGCCGTAAACGACTGGGCTAATTATAATCATCGTTTCGTTGTTGTTGTTTTTTATAAATGGATGCTAATTATAGATTTGGTAAAATATACTGACGCTGTGGCTGGTCTCCGCCCGGTTCTTATTTTATGTTTTCCACCAACTGGATCTTTACTCCATCCGGGTCGAGGATGTACAGGAATTTGATGTGGGGGTTGGGCTGGAAGGGCCCGGAATGGATGGGAATGTTCTTGGCCTTTAACACCTCGCTGAATTTGTCCAAGGAATCCACCTCGAAGCCCAGGGAGATGTCTTTGCCGGCGACAATATCGCCGGCCTTTTTATTGCAGATAAGCTCCACCTGCGTTTCCCCGGAGCCTAGAAAGATGATCTCCATGTCGGGGTTGGGGTTCATTTTGCGTTTTATCTCCAGGCCCAGAAGGTCCCGGTAAAATGACAGGGACCGTTCCATGTCCTTTACGTTTATGGTCACCCAGCAGAATTTCATTCTACCACCTTAAATAGTAGTGCTAACGTTTGCGGCTTTGCGAAGTTGGCAACCAACGGGAGCCAATTTGGGCGAAGGCCGAATGGCCGTAGCCGGGTAACCGCTGTTATATGGCATAACCAGCCCATCCCCGTATAAATTAGCCGAAGCCAGGGCAGCGTAGGCGTTTTTACAATAAAGAACTATCATAATTCTTAATAACATTCTTTGTCCATTCAACTATACTCTCATTATTTTCAATAACAAATTCTTGTCCTTTCTTGGCAGAATCAAAATAATCTTGTTTAAAAGAATTTATTGAATGATATGATATCTTTACGCCTTTAAAATAATCCGGCAAATCCCAGTGGCTTTTATTCTCACCTTCTTTTGTTAATACTAATGTCTTGTTATATTTCAGACAACCACAACCTGAAATTCTGTTGTTAAAGCTCAAAGATTCTTTAGCTTCATATATACAATTGTTTTTATCAATTGAAAATTTATTAGCATGAGAATGATATTTTGCCAAATTGGGTAAATCATCATATGATTTATAAATTTGACCGATTTGGAAATAGCCAAAAATTACATGTAAATCAGGAGCATTTTTTATGTATTGGATCCCAGCGTGTGTATATTCTGTTTCTTTAAACCATCCAAAGAATATAAATATATCATCAAGTCCAACATTTTCATTGTTTAAATGCCCTTGAGCACTGCCCATTTGTCCAAACAACCCTTTCCATGAAGGGCCTCTTTTTACCACATCCCTTCTTATATCTGGATCAAGATGGCATGTATAATCTTTTTTTATTTTACTGTTCGGTTTAAGCTTCTTTATAATTTCATAATATGATTTATCTTGATAACGTAAATCAGAAAACTTAAAAACATCATTTCTCGCTGGTATTGGAAGAGACAGTAAGGTTCCATCCGGTAAAATTGGACTTGGCTGACCCCCATAACTTGAATCAAACCCTTTACGACTTAATATAACTTTCATTATTTATTAAACCATGAATGAGGTTGACCCTGCCTTCCTTTTTGATATTTTGACCCCATGTATGATAAAAAATCATTAATTACTTTCGTGTCGTAAGTTCTCGAACCATGACTTGACTGACCTTTCGGGACTTTGGGTCTGATATCATTTGGTATAATTATAGGTTTTGAGCCAAAGTAATAAAAAACATTTGAAACTAAAACATATTTTCCACTTAAATCTTTTCCTTTGTTTTTTTCAGTATGATTATGGTTAGGAATCTGCCTAAAATCCGAAAAAGTTCTTGGTGTTTCAACAAGGGGCATATATATATTATCCCCTCTCTTTTCAATAACTACCTGAGAATCTATATTTGGCTTTCTCTTTTCATGTTTTGGATCGTTCCAATAGTCTTTGAATGATATCTTGTCGGTAACTTTCATCAGATATATTAACTTTTCATCTCCAACTTTTTCACCATTTAATTGGCCTGATGTAAAACCGGCAATCCAGTCACCCACTTTTTTACATTCCCGTATTTTAGGCTTGCATGTTGCTAAGGTTAGAAATCCACCGAAAGGATTTGGAGCAAATCCAGTATCGTGTGTCATTTTATAAGAGAATAATCGTGTTTCTTTCATTGTTTACCTGATACAAAAAATAATTCCTTGCCCACCATGGACGGCGGGCACCCTGTTAAGTTGGGCTGGTTATGTCATATAACATTTGCGGGTTTGCGCCTGTCTGCTTCTGGCGAGAACGTGGCCGTGAAACGGCATTGCGCGTGCTATTCTTACGAGCTGCAAAACCCGTTTGTTAGCTGCCGCCCACCACGTGAATTTGCTACTTCAGCTTGTTGAGTAATTCACCGATCTTAGTATCGAGAATATGGGCAGTCAAATCAGGTCTATCGGGGAAGCCGCGTTTGCCGATAATTTTATTGGGATCGTTAAAACTGATGCCGAAGAACCGATCCGGCTTGTTTTCCTTCTTTGTCTTTACTTGATCCAGCAACTTCTTCATCTCAGAGTCAGTGAGCGCAAGGATAATACTCTTCCAGAACTTTTTCTTTGACTTGATGTTGCTTTTGTTGTTGTAGATGGGGTATAAGCCGAATAGCAAGTATACATCGGCGGTATTCGGTTCGTACCTGTTGAGAAAATTGTTGAACCAAAAATTGTAAATATGGTGCTCGTCTTTCGACTTATTCGGTGGGCTTGGATGAACATATGAACGTGAACTCTTGACTTGGACCCGTAGCACCTTTGAGTTGAGAGTGTTAAGAATAATGAAGTCAATTCCTTTTTGTTGCCGACTTGTAGGTACGAGAACAGCAAATCCATCGTTCTTTTTGAAGAATTTCTGGGTCTGCAAGATTGCTTCATACTCCGAGTAGGGTAGAGCAAATATTCCTTCCATTGTCAATCTCCTATTGGTGGGTGGCGGCTAACTACTGGATCGGCGAAGCGCGTGTATATTTTATTTTAATCGTCAGGTAAAGGTGTATATATCCACAACCCGGGGATAGAATTACGCACCTTGTATGTTGTCACACATTCAGCTTGCCGGGCAATCAAGGCCTCTCAGTGTGACAAGGATAATCCCTAAAATCTATAATCTAAACACTCTTATCTATCGTTCATTCCATCGCCGCCAGCAGGGCGTCCAGCGGCACGGTGGCAAAGTTGCTGGCATAGTCGCTCATGGCGTAAGGAATCACCAGCTCCCGGCCGTGCAGCAGAGCGCCGCAGGTGTAAACCACATTGGGCACGTAGCCTTCGCGCTCGTCCTCATTTGGCGACAACAGCGGCTGGCGCAGGCGGCCGATCACCCGCGAGGGGTCTTTAAGGTCCAGCAAAAAGGCGCCCAGGCAGTACTTCCGCATGGGGCCGACCCCGTGGCTCAGCACTAACCAGCCGGCCTCGGTCTCTATGGGTGAGCCGCAGGTGCCGATCTTGACCATCTCCCAGGGCTGGGCCGGCTGCAGCAGCATTTTGGGCGTCTGCCAGAAGTGGATATTGTCGGAGTACATCAATAAAATATTCTGGTCGTCCTGGCGCGACAGCATGGCGTAACGCCCGTCGATCTTGCGGGGGAACAGGGCCATGCCCTTGTTCTGGACGGCCGGGCCGTTGAGGGTCAGGAACTTGAATTGGATAAAATCTTTGGTCTCCAACAGCTGGGGCAGGGTGATCCTGCCGTCGTAGGCGGTGTAGGTGGCGTAGTAGGTGATGCTGCCGTCCTCGTCCCGGAACATGACAAACCGGGCGTCCTCGATGCCGTTGCTCTGGCTGGGCACCGAGGGAAAGAGGATCCGCTGGGCCAGGTGGCTGGCGGGATCGAACCGCACCTGGTAGTTGGATTCGGCCAGCAGCAGGACGCCTTGGGCGGCCCGGTCGGCCAGGGCGTCGACCGGGGTCATTTTCCGGCGCTCGGCTTTCAGCATCCGGCGCAGGTCGTCCAAAACGAATTCCCCGGGAAGCTGAGCCACCACCCGCCGGCAGAAGTTACTGTGCAGGCCCGCCTCCTGAAGTTTGCGGGCGAAGAGCTCTTTCTGATAGGTGGCGTTGGACAGGGGCTCCGGCTCGGTAACAAAGGGTACCAGCGGCGTCAGTTTGATGCGGTGCTGGGCGCTGACGGTGCCGGTGCGGAAGGTGATGGAGGAGATGTGCCCCTCCCCGGTGGCCCGCAGACTTAAGACAAAACGGAGCGAGCCATCGGGAAGCCCGGCCTGGTTGGGGTGCGGCACAATGGACGGATTGAACAGGGCCGCCGACTCCGGCGAATATTCGTGCGAAAAATAGGATCCGATCAATAACTGTTTCTCCGGCGGGGTTTCCTGCCGGTCCTTAAGATACGCCTGCACCTGCTTGAAGCGGTTGAGGAAGGTCTGCTCGACGTTTTCATGCCGGTCTTTGAACTCGCTAAGCACCGATGCCAGCAATTGGGCTGCCGCTTCAGCGGTAAGGGCCATCACCCGGGCCACGATCCTCCGGGCAATGCTTTTCCGGGCGGGATAGAAGGGCCGCAATAACACCCGGGAACGGTCCGGTGAGATCACCGGACCGATGCGTTTTGCCTGTACCGCCGGAGGCATTATGGCAGGGGCAATATTATCTTTGTGGGAGACGATTATTTTGTTCATCGCTATTCGCCCGACGGTTCTTTGAAACTGCTGAGGGTGCTTTGGAGGGTCTGCATCTCCGCCAGCGCCAGCAGGAAGGCCAGGGTTGACTCGGCCCCCTGGTTTTGGCTGACCCGGTCGACATGCAGGCCGTCGCGGCAGCCCCCGGTGGTGGAATCGTACAAGGCCAGGCCCAGATCGTTCCGTCCCAAAAACCATTCGAAGGCCCGGCGGGCCTCGGCCGCCCAGTACATGTCGCCGGTGGCGGAGTAGGCCTCGATGCAGGCCGATACCGTGGCCTGGGCCTCGATCGGCTGCTGGTCGAACAGGGCCCGGGCCTGATCCTTGGGGAAGAACCCGTTGGAGCCGACCGGCCGGAAGGAACCGGTATCTGAGGTTTGCACCTTGACCAGCCAGCGTAGCGTTTTGAGGCCGATCTCCAGCATCTCGGCATTGTTCATGCTGCGGCCGCTGATGATCAGGGAGTGCGGCAGCTTGGCATTGGTGTAGGAGACCACGTCCTCGAACCATTGCCAGTCTTCGGTGGCGGCATCGGCGTAGCGCTGCATCAGCTTGGCGGTCAGCGATTCCCGGATCTGGCTGGCCCGCCGGTCGCCGCTTAAGCGCCGCAGGTATTCATCTATGCCGATCAGGGCGAAGGCCCAGGCCCGGGGCGAGGTCAGTCCGGGGGCAACCGGCAGGGCCTGTTCGAAGAGCTCCGCCGCCAGCATATGGAAACTGCCGTGGCCGGCATGCCCCATGCAAAGTCCCAGCGCCCACAGGGCATGGCCATGGCAATCCTCCGAGCCGACATCCTCCAGCCAGCGCCGGTCGAAGCTCATGAAATTGCGGAAGCGGCGGGTCTTGCGGACGAAGGCGTGGTTCAAAAAGGCGGAATAGGTGGCGGCCAGCTCGTTGGTGCGCGGCGTGCTGTGCCCCGCCTGCTGAAGCATCAGCGTCAGCAGCAGGGCCCGGGCGTTATCATCAGTGCAGTAGCCCTCGGCAAAATTGGGGACCGTGAAGCTGGCGTGCTGGAATATCCCGGTCGAGTCGCTCAGGCGGTACAGGTGGTCCAGCTTCAGAGCCGGCAGCTGATCGGGCTGTTCGTCAAGGGTCTTGATGGGCGAGGATTTTCGCCCCACGAAGCTGTGCTCCTGGCCGGCCCGGCGGAAGGATTCCACGTAAAGATGTGCCACCCGGTTCCACACCATGCCCCGCCCCAATTGATAGGCGTTCTTACGCATCGAATGGCGCAGCGGTCCGTCGTGCAGCAGGCCGATGACGGCCCCGGAAATGGACTCCGGGTCGCGGAACGGCACTAATTTGCCGCGTTCCTCGGTCAGCAATTCTTTGGCGTGCCAGTAGGGGGTGGACACCACCGCGTTGCCGGCCCCAAAGGCGTAGGCCAGGGTGCCCGAGGTTATCTGCGATTCGGTCAGGTAGGGGGTAAGGTAGATGTCCGTAGCGCCGATGAACCGGGTCAGCTCCTCCAGCTCGACGAAGCGGTTGAAGAACACCACGTGCTTCTGGACCCCCAGCTCCTTGGCCATCCGCTCCAGGCTCAATCGGTAGGACTCGCCCTCCTCGCGCAGGAGGTTGGGGTGGGTCTGCCCCACCACGATGTAGACCGTGTTGGGAAACTCGGCGATGATGGCCGGCAGGGCCCGCAGGGCATACTCGATGCCCTTGTTCGGCGAAAGAAGCCCGAAGGTGAGCAGTACCTGCTTGCCGGCCACCCCGAACTCGTCCTTGAAATAATTGGGATCGGCGAAGGGCATCTCGGGGATGCCGTGGGGAATGAGGTCTACCTTGTCGGCTGGCGCCTGATAGACGTCCAGCAGAAACTCCCGGCCCTTTTCGGACATCACCACCAGCCGGGTGGACAGCCGGATCAATTCGCGCATCACCCGCCGCTGTTCGAGATTGGGCTCGCGCAGGATGGTGTGGAGCGTGGTGACGATGGGCATCCGCAGCTTGTGCAGCAGGGCCAGCAGGTGGCTGCCGGCCGCCCCGCCGTAGATGCCGAACTCGTGCTGCACGCAGAGGACGTCCACATTGGTGATGTTGAGAAAATCGGCCGCCCGCAAATAGGACGGCAGGTCCTGCTCCGCGATCTCGAACCGCACCTCCGGCGGGTAATCGTAGCCGCCCTCGACGTCATTGACCGGAACCACCAGGCACTGGGTGGCGGGGAACTCCGCCGCCACCGAGGTGCGCAGGTCCGTGGTGAAGGTTGCGATGCCGCACTTTCGCGGGAGGTAATCGCCCAGGAAGGCGATCTTGCGAATACCGAGAGGTTTTTTCATTGAATCTATCTTTCCGGGTGGGCCAGTTTCACCCCCGTAGCCTTGTGATGATCGTCCGGGCAGTCGGGTTTGTTATCTCATAGAACGATGATGCCTGGGATTTCGGGATTTTATACACATTACTGAAGAAGATACCCCAGATAATCCTTTTGGCTCTTAAATGTGGTCCCGCCATGGATGAACACTATTTGGTTTTTCTTTTTCATAATCTCAGATTCTTTATACTACCGTCACCCGTTCGGCTTGCCGGGCTCTGATGACATTTTCCCCCTCCTTGCGGGAGGGGGATTAAGGGGGCGGTCGGGGTCCGTTATTCCTTAGATGCTACTGCCTTGGCCGACACCTTTCCCAGCCGTTTGGTCCGCACCGAGATTATCCTTCTCCGGCTGACGTTCTCCACTAGGAACTCCCAAGTCGGGTCGGCCAGCGGCCAGCGCAGTTTATCGCCCACCGTGGGCACCTTCCCGGCGATGTCGTAGATGAACCCCCCGAAGGTCTCGTAGCCCTCGGTGGGGAAGCTGGTGCCCAGGGCCTCGTTCAATTCCTCGATGTCCATCCGGGCGTCTATCCGGCAGGTGCGGTCGTCTATTCTCTTGTAGTGCGGCACCTCGGTGTCGAACTCGTCCCGGATATCGCCCACGATCTCTTCCAGCACATCGTCCAGGGTCACCATCCCGGCGGTGCCTCCGTACTCGTCCACCACGATGGCGCCGTGGGTCTTCCAGGCCTTGAAATCCTCCAGCAGGCTGTCTAATTTTTTGGAGTCGGGCACGAAATGAGCCGGCCGGATGATGTCGGTGATGGGGGCGGAGCGCTCCTTGTTCTTCAGCGCCCGGTTGACGTCCTCGTCGTGGACGAAGCCCACTATATTGTCCACCGTGTCGTGGAACACCGGGATCCGGGAGTGTCCGGACTGGTCCATCAGGCGCAAAGCCTTTCCCAGGGTCAGGTTGTCCTCGGCGCTGACCATGTCTATCCGGGGCACCATGATCTCCCTGGCGGTGGTCTCGCCCAGCTCGAAGATGCCGTGGATCATCTCGGTCTCGGAGCGGTCCAGCAGGCCCTGCTCGTGCCCGGCCCGCAGCAGGGACCGGATCTCGTCCTCGGTCACCAGCTGGTTGTTCTGAACCTTCTTGATACCGAAGACCGACAGCACCAGGTCGCTGGATTTGGCCAGCAGCCAGATCAGGGGCTTGGCGGCCTTGGCCATAAAATTCAGCGGGTCGGCCACAAAAAGGGCGATGGGCTCGGCATGTTTGAGGGCGATGTTCTTGGGGGCCAGCTCTCCGAAGATCAAAGTCACCAGGGAGATGATCACCGTCACCAGGGCCACGGCGATGGGCTGGCTGTTGGAACTGATGAACCAGATGGGGAGGCGGGATATCCATTCGGCCAGTATTTTGTAGGTGCTGACCGCGGCGATGGCGGCGGCCAGAAAGCCCACGAAGGTGACGCCGATCTGGATGGTGGCGAACAGGCGGGAGGGATCCTCCAGAATGTTCAGGATGATGCCGGCCTTGCGGCTGCCGTTCTGGGCCAGCTCCTTGAGGCGGGACTTGCGGACGGAGATCAGGGCGATCTCGGCGGCGGCGAAAAAGCCGTTGAGCATAATAAGCAGGGCGATGAAAAGGACCTCAAACCATAGATTGCTATCCAAAAAAGGACTCCTTGTGTTAAGTTGAATTTTTTGTCGCGAGGATAATGAGGCGTTTTGATTTTTTGATTTGGTCTGAATGTCATTGCGAAAATACATCTCTGCTTGGCAAATGAAGCAATCCACAATAATAATTGTCATTCCCGAGAAATAGGGAATCCAGGCTGCTTTTAAGTCACTAAGACACCAAGCTTCTTTAGTTTTTTGAGATCAAATAACCAGCACCTAATAACCAATATAGATCGCTTCTTTCTTGCGCATCCTTACCGCCTGGCCGGGCTTGATGTGATCATAACCCAAAAGGTGCAGCAGACCGTGGATCATCAGTCTTTTAAGCTCCTCCTCGAAGCTGACCCGGTATTCCCGGGCCTGTCTCCTGGTGCGGGGCAGGGAGATGTAGATGTCCCCCAAGTTGGCGTCGGCCACCGGCGGGGCGTTCCCCTCCAGCATGGCGAAGGAGATGACGTCGGTGACCTTGTCAATATTGCGGTATTTTTTATTGAGCCGCCGCAGACAGGCGCTGTCGGCCAGGATCAATGTCAGGTCGTAATCGGCATAGCCCTCGGCCTCCAGGATCCGGCAGATGCAGCGTTTCAATCCGGCTTCCTTGATAGGGGATGAGTTGTCCAGGCATTCGATGAAAACGGTCATCATGGCAACCGGCAAGTTAAATTTATCTAGTTAACCCTGGGGGTGATTATTCTTGGATTCTCCGCCGTTCTTGGCCTCGGGGTATTCTATCCGGGGATGGAACAGGGCCAGCAGCACCGGCAGGAAAGCCTCGCCGGCCATGTGCAGGTCGTGGAGGGTCAGGTTGGACTCGTCCAGCTCCAGCTCGTTGGCCTTGTCGGCAATGGTGGCCTTGACCATCCGGCGGACCCGCTTGGGATCACGGTCCTTCAAAGACCTGACCGAGGCCTCCACCACGTCGGCCAGCATCACCAGGCCGATCTCCTTAGACTGGGGCTTGGGCCCGGGATAGCGGAAATCCCCTTCCAGCAATTTGCCCTCGGAGGAAAGATTAGCCTTGTGATAGAAATATTTGGACAGAGTAGTGCCGTGGTGCTGGGCGATGGCATCCTTGATGATCTGGGGCAGACGGTGCTTCTTGGCCAGTTCCAGCCCCTCCTTGACATGGGCGGCCACCACCAGAAAGCTCATCTTGGGGGCCAGGCTGTCGTGGCGGTTGACGACTCCGGCCTGGTTCTCTATGAAATAGTCCGGCTTGGCCAGTTTTCCGATATCGTGATAATAGCCCATGATCCGGGCCTGAAGGCTGTTGGCCCCGATGGCCTTGGCCCCCACCTCGGCCAGGTTGCCCACCAGCAGGCTGTGCTGGAAGGTGCCGGTGGCCTCGATGGACAGACGCTTTAAAAGGGGCTGGTCGGGATCGGCCATCTCCAACAGGCTGTAATCGGTGGTGGTGTTGAAGACCGCCTCCAGCACCGGCAGCAGCAGCAGGGTCAACACTATCGACAGGAAGGCGCTGGCCGGGGCCATCAGCAGGGAGTGCTGGATCTGCTGAAAGGTGGACAGCTTCAGGTATTCCATGGCGGCGATGGCCAGGCCGCTGGCCAGGGTGATGGCGAAGAAGCTGGTGATGATGAACTGGAATCGGCTGCGCAGGCCCTTGACCAGGAAGGAGGCCACCGAGCCCGAGGCCAGGGCCACCACCGTGATGGGCAGGCTCAGTTCGGTGACCACCCCGAACAGCAGGCTGGCGGTAACGGCCATCACCGCCCCCAGCGGGATATCGAACATCAGGCTGGTCAGTATCGGGCCCAGGGCCGCCGGGAGCAGGTAGGGGGGGAAATCGGGGCGGGACAGCACCAGCCAGCCGGACAGCACGCTGAGCAGGATGATGGTGGCCAGGATCAGCAGCGAGTGAAAGTTGCGGAAAACCTCCGGGCGGAACCGGATCAGATAAAAGGTCAGGATGCCCAGAAAGAAGCCCAGGGCCAGCAGCCGGGAAAGCAGGGTCAGCACATAATTCCAGCCGCTGCGCCGGGTGACGATAGTGATCTCTTCCAGCTTGAGCTGCAGCGAATTGAGCTTCTGGGCCGTTGGCTGGTCCACCTTCTGGTAGGCGGAAACGATCTTCTCGCCTTTGGCCACCTGGCCGGTGTATTTGGAGACCGACTCCCGGGCCCGGGCCCGGGCCGATCCCACCTCGCTGGTGTCCACCGCCAGGTTGGGCTCCAGTAATTTTGAAGCCACCTCAGCCAGGGCCTTGGCCATTGGCTCGGAATTGGGGAAGGCCGCCTGGCTTTTGACCTTTATCATCAATGGCAGGGATTCCATGGTAAACAACTGGGAGGAGGGAATACGTTTTAGATCCTGCCCCTGCCGCAGCACCACTTCGGATCCCAGCATTTTGGCCTGGCTGTCGCTTAAGGGAAGCACCCCTGGCTCCAGCAGGGAGTGGACTATGTCCTTTAGTCCCTGCTGAAAGGAGTACAGGCCGGGCACGGTCAGCAGCAGATCGGTGGTACTGCGGCTCAGGTTCAGTTTCCAGGACTGAATGACTTTTACCTGGTTGGCGAGATACTCATCCTCCTGGCGGAGGTTGAAAAGCTTGATCAGGAAAAGCTCCACATCGCTGTACAGCTTCCTGTCGAACTCCGGGTTGCGGTAGACGATGGCCAGCACTTGGGAAGCAGCGCTGTCCTGCTGGGCCTTCAGCAGGGCCGGGTCCTTGACCAGCGGGAAATCGAACGGGGCGTGGATGTCCCGCGGGGAGGCCGAGCCGATCTTGAGTTTTATATCGTCGTTGCGGGCCGGGGAGAAAAGATTGGCTATTATCAGCAGAAGGACGCCCGCCAGGGCCACCCTCTTTATCCAGTAGATCTGGAACTTCCTGGATTGGGGGTGCAGCGGCCACAAGTTCCTGGCCAGAGATAATATATTTTTCAGAGATATTTTCATAATCGGTCAGTCGGCCGGGCCTCCTTCGGCTCCGGTGTCCGTTTGCCCGTTGCCGGAATGGTTCTGGTAGGCCTGGATGATGCGCTGCACCAGGTGGTGCCGCACCACATCCCGCTCCCCCAAGGCCACGAAACAGATGCCCTCCACCTCCTGCAGGATGTTGCGGGCTTCGATCAGCCCGGAGCTGTCGTCGCGGGCCAGGTCTATCTGGGTGATGTCCCCGGTTATGACGGCCCGGGAATTGAAGCCCAGCCGGGTCAGAAACATCTTCATCTGGGTCTTGGTGGCGTTCTGGGCCTCGTCCAGGATCACGAAGGAATTATTGAGGGTCCGTCCCCGCATGTAGGCCAGGGGGACGATCTCGATGACATCGTTGGCCAGAAAGCGGTTAACCTTCTCCGGAGACATCATGTCGTACAGGGCATCGTAAAGCGGCCGCATGTAGGGGTCGATCTTCTCCTTGAGGTCGCCCGGCAGGAAGCCCAGCGATTCCCCGGCCTCCACCGCCGGCCGGCACAGGACCACCCGCTCCACCTGCCGTTCATTTAAAGCCGCCACCGCGGCGGCCACCGCCAGGTAGGTCTTGCCGGTTCCGGCCGGGCCGATGGCGATCACCAGATCGCTGCTTTGCATGGCCTCCAGGTAGCTTTCCTGGCCGGGCGATTTGGCTTTGATCAGTTTCTTGAGGGCCGAGAGCCCGGCTGGCCTCTCCCGGGAGGAACCGGCGGCCGGCTGCTGCCGGAGGTCGTCTATGGCGTAGCCGATGTCCCGTTCAGTCAGCGCCGCGCCTGATTCCACCTTCTCCCGCAAACGGAGGATCAGGCTGGTGAGCATCTCCAGCTCCCGGGGCTGGCCCCTGATGATGACCTCGTCGCCCCGGGCGGTAAGCCTGGATCTGAAGGAGTGCTGGATCAGCTTCAGGTTGGCGTCTCCGGCCCCCAATAGGTTGGCAGCGTCTATTCCCGCCAGGGAGATACGCTCGGTTATTTCGGATGTTTCTCTGGTCATGCTTCTATTATTGGCTTCCATTTAAGTTTGCGTTTTGAGATGCAGGTCTGCGTGCCCGGCAACGATTGAGATGCCGGTTTTTTGGGTTAGATAATGTTTGAGGTGCCACCAGTGGATAAAGAACGGCGATGTTTGAAAAGACATCTTTTGGGCCCAGCAATGAGCAAACATTGTTCTGGCAATTTCTGCCAGCAACTCCAACGGTATAACATTGCGTTGTTTTCAACCGGGCATCTCGAACAGTGGTAGACTTAACAGTCACATTGCTCAAAACAGGGCTATCCCGCCTGCTTTGTTGACCAATTAATATAACATACCGCAACCATTTGCGCAAGTGAAAAGCAAGGGCAAAATTATCATTGACATTATCCGCCAAGTGTTTTAAGATATAACTCCTGCCAGTTAAAAATCAGCCACCAATAACACCTTATTATGCAGTATAAAATAGACAAAAAACGATCCGATATCCTGATCAACAGTTTCCGCCAAAAGACCATCCTGGTGCTGGGCGACCTGATGCTGGACGAGTACCTGTTCGGCCAGGTCAGCCGGATTTCTCCGGAGGCCCCGGTGCCGGTGGTGGAGGTCAGTGAGGAGAAATATTTGCTGGGCGGCGCAGCCAACGTGGCCTGGAACATCGCCAGCCTGGGGGCCAAGGTGGTTCCGGTGGGGGTGGTTGGCCGGGACCGTCCCCGCCAGACCATCTTAAAAGAATTCCAGAAACGGAAAATATCCAAGAACGGGCTGGTGGAGGATCCCCAGCGCCACACCACCATCAAGACCAGGATCGTGGCCCATCACCAGCAGGTGGTGAGAGTGGACCGGGAGCACCGGCAGGACCTCTCGCCGGCCTCGGAGGCCAAGGTCATCGCCCGGCTGAAAAAGCTGATTCCTGCTGCCGATGCGGTGCTGATAGAGGATTACAACAAGGGGCTGATAACCGACAGAGTGCTCAAAGCCGCCCTGGATCTGTGCCGCAAGCATAAGAAGATTGTTACGGTGGACCCCAAGTTCAACCATTTCCTGGATTTCCATGGCGTGACCCTGTTCAAGCCAAATGTGCTGGAGACCGAGCGGGCACTGGGGATGAAGATCGCCGGGCCACAGGACATGCTGAAGGCCGGTAAAATGCTGATGGCTAAGCTTAAGACCAAGGCGGTGCTGATCACCGCCGGCGACCGGGGCATGTATCTGATAACCAGCGAAAATAAAAGCGAACACATCCCCACCATGGCCCGAGAGGTCTACGACGTCTCCGGGGCCGGGGACACGGTAATCGCTGTGCTGACCCTGGCCCTGGCGGCCGGGGCCAGTTTCCTGGAGGCGGCTGTTCTGGCCAACCATGCGGCCGGGGTGGAGGTTTCCAAATTCGGGGTGGCCGCGGTCTCGGTGAACGAACTGAAGGAGGCGTTGGAAAGCTGGTAATGGATCTTTTGATAGGGCTTATTTTATATAATATCGTTTTAACGATGGCCTTCCTTCTGGGTTGGCCATATTTGTTGTTGGCCTGCATATTTTCCGGCAATAAAAAGTGGCGCCAGAGGTGCGGGCTGGTTCCCAAAATGCGGGGGAACCCCCTCTGGCTTCATGCCGCCTCCATGGGCGAGGCGGCCCTGATCCCGCCCCTGATCGAAGCCTTGCAAAAAGAGGCTTCGGGATATAAAACGGCCATCTCCACCATGACCCAGACCGGGCAGGACCGGGCGGCCAGGATCAACCGGGGATCGGTCACGTTCTTCCTGCCGTTGGATTTTCTGTTTTCGATCGCCCTGTCGCTGGGCAGGATAAAACCCTCGGCCCTGGTGCTGATGGAGACCGAACTGTGGCCCAACCTGATGTGGCTTTGTTATGCCCGAAGTATACCGGTATTCATCGTCAATGCCCGGCTGTCGGACCGGTCTCTGCCCTGGTACCGTTTCTTCGGATTCCTGTTCCGACCCCTGCTGAACCGGGTGGAATGTATTGCCTGCCAGAGCCCGGAGGATGCGGAAAGATATAAGTCATTGGGGGTCGACCTTAGGAAAATAATCAATGCCGGGAACATCAAGTACGATACCATCAGGCGGCCGGTCAGCCGGGAACAAAAAATGAAACTCAGGGCAGATCTCGGATTTTCACCGGAGGACTTGATATTAGTGGCGGGAAGCACCCGGGAGGGCGAGGAGGAGATCATCCTGAACGCCTGGGCCGGGCTGTCCGACAGGATGAAACTGATAATAGCCCCCCGGCATCCGGAAAGATTTTCAACGGTGGAGCTGATCCTGTCCAATAAAAATATTCCGTTTTCCCAACGTAGCAAACGTGGCAGGTCGGAAGGGGCAAAGGCTGTCCTGCTGTTGGACAGCATGGGCGAATTGATAGATGCCTATGCGGCCGGCGATATCGCCCTGGTGGGCGGCAGCCTGGTGCCGGTGGGCGGACACAATCCGCTGGAACCGGCGGCCCTGGGCCTGCCGGTCATCTTCGGACCCCATATGTCCAACGCCCGGGAGAGCGCCCAAAGCTTGCTGGCTTCCCAAGGGGCCCTGCAGGTCTCCGATGCCGGGGAGTTGAGAGGGACCCTTGAAAAATTATCATCCGACAGGGAATCGATCAGCCATATTGGGGGCCAAGCCATGAAGATGGTGGAGGAGAAGCGGGGGGCATCGGAAAAAGCGGCCAAGATAATCGGGCGGATTATATGAAGAAGTTGCTTTCCGATATATTATCAATAATATTTCTCTGGCCGTTCTCCCTCCTGTACTTTCTTGTCTATCAATTGCGAAGGGCGGGCTATAGGACGGGGCTTTTCAAAACCCACAAAAGCCGGCTTCCGGTGATCTGCGTGGGCAACCTGACCGCCGGCGGCACCGGCAAGACCCCGTTCTGCATCATGCTGGCCGGGGAACTACAAGCGCTGGGTTTTAAACCGGCCATTCTCTCCCGGGGCTACAAAAGAGTGGGGGACAAAGGTTCGGAAATAATCGCCATCAGCGACTGGCAGAAGCTCCTGGCCGGCCCCGACGAATCTGGTGACGAGCCTTTTTTGATGGCCAAAAAACTGCTTAGCAAGGCCATAGTTATTGTTGGAAAGAATCGGAACAGGGCCTCGGAACTGGCGGCAGCGGCGGGTGCCGATGTGATCATTATGGATGACGGTTTCCAGCATTGGAAATTATCCAGGGATCTGGATATCGTGCTGCTGGACGGCAGACGGCCGCTGGGCAACGGCTGGCTGCTTCCGGCCGGGCGCCTGCGGGAGCCGGCCCCGGCCCTGAAAAGGGCCGGCGTCATCATAGCCAGCAGATGCGGGAATAAAGAGGATTGCGAAGGCATAAAAAGGCTGAAGAAAAAACATCATTTAAACCAGCCGGTATTTTACTGCGTGCACAGGGCTGTCAAATTAAGACCTCTGGATCATCAAACGGAAAAAAATGCTGTCAAGCTAACGGCAGGCAGTAGGATGCTTTTGTTCTCCGGCATCGCCCGCCCGGATTCATTCCAGAACAGCGTCAAAGCACTAGGATACGAAATCTCGGATCACATCATATTCGGAGACCATCATTCATATAATCGGCCCGACCTGGAAAGAATCTCCCAGGCGGCCGGCAACTGCGAGGCCGTGGTTACCACCGAGAAGGACGCGGTAAAACTGCCGGCGGGATGGAGCCCGGGGAAACCGCTCTTGGCGCTGGAGATAGATATCTCTTTTAGGCCGGAGGCAGGGAAAGGAAAATTACTTGAAATCATAAAAGGGGCGTTAAAGCGATGACCCTGGAAGAATATCAGAGACTGTCCGACGACGAGCTGTATAAAAAAATATCCCGGCTCAAAGAAGAGCGGGACGCGGTCTTTCTGGTGCACAACTACCAGGTGCTGCCGGTACAAAGGCTGGCCGACTTCATCGGCGACTCCCTGGCCCTGGCCCAGGCAGCGGTCAAGGTCAAGGCCGGGACCATCGTCTTCTGCGGAGTGCACTTCATGGCCGAGAGCGCCAAGCTGCTCAATCCCGAAAAAACGGTACTACTGCCGGACCGGGGCGCCGGCTGCCCCATGGCTGATATGGTCACTCCCGAGGCCCTGCGCCAGGCCAGAAAAAAATACAATGATCCCATCGTTGTGACCTACGTCAACAGCTCGGCGGCGGTCAAGGCCGAGAGCGATATCTGCTGCACTTCGTCCAATGCAGTGGATATAATCAATTCACTGCCGGCGGACAGGGAGATACTTTTCGTGCCGGACAGGAACCTGGGATCTTACGCCGCTAAAAAGACCGGACGAAAACTGATCCTGTGGCCGGGTTATTGTTATGTCCACAACCGCTTCACGGTACAGGATATCATAAACGCCAGAGAGGAACACCCCGGGGCCACCGTCATCGTCCACCCGGAATGCCCGCCGGAGGTGATCGAGCAGGCCGACATGGCGGCCTCCACCTCGGGCATGGTGCAGGAGGTGAAGGAGCATCCCGAGATAGATCAATGGGTGATTGGAACCGAAGACGGGCTGGTGGAGCAGCTGTCCGCCGCCAATCCCCAAAAGGGAATATATCCCCTGGCGGCGAATGCAGTGTGCCGGAATATGAAGATGATCACTCTGGCCAAGGCGGCCTGGGCTTTGGAGAATCAGAAATATGAGATAACGGTCCCTGCCGAAGTGGCTGAAAGAGCCAGGCTGGCGCTGGAGCGGATGCTGGAGGTGTCGGGGAGAAAATGATGAAGAGAACGATTTTTATCGTGGTTGTATTCTTTGCTGCAACTCTTTATGCACAGGGTGTTGATAAAAATATTAATGACAATCCAAGGGTTAAAAGGCCTTATGGTTTAAGTTTTAATCTGGGCGGTCCGACATATGTTGCATCGGTTTCAATGGATTGCTTTATTTTGCCGGTATTGAATGTAGAAGCTGGGGGGGGTATTTGGGGATATTATGCGGGTCCCAAGTACCATTTTAATGGTCAAAAGAAATACAAAGAAGGAACATTATATACTGGATTCGTTTTAACAGCATACCCTCCTTTTATTGATGAAAAGCGTGAAACAGGTTACGGTTACTATATTCCACTCGGAATCAACAGTATTGCTGATAATGGTTATACATTTTCATTAGAGGTTGCATATAATAATCGTTTAGATAAAGGAGAAAATTTTCCGCTATGGTTTTCTCTTAAGTTTGGTTATCATTTCTAATGTGGGTATATTAATAAAATCCTGCTTGACGAAACCATTGGTTTGTGATATCTTTTACTGATTGAATATTAGGAGTTTACAATGAATAAGTGTCCCTTTCTGTCGGTCCACACAACCATCAGGGAAATAAAATACGATTCCGAGGGAAAGATAACCGAGGAGAAGGAAACTCCCCAGGTGGATCTCAGGGATTGCCTGGAGGCACAGTGCGAGATCTTCGACAGCGCGGCCGGAAAATGCTCCCTGCCCACTATCGACAGCAAGATCCAGCCGGCGGGCAGCGGCTCCCCAGCCAGCGAGGAGCAGCTGGCGGTACTTAAGTCCATCCTGGCCGAGACCAAGGAAGCCCGGGAGAATACCGCCGCCTCCCAGCTGCATGTGCTAAAAAAAGCCGAGGCCACCAATGAACTGCTTCACAGCCTGAAAGAAAAAATGTCCTCGGTCGGCGGGGTGGACCTGGGTCCGGTGCAGGACAGCTTGACCGAATTGAAATCATCGCTGGATCAGAACCAAACCAAGTTCACCGACATCCTGGAGTTGATCCTGGAGGACCAGCAGAACCGGGCCGCCCAGGGAGGATTGAAGGATAACCTGGCTCCGATGCTGCAGAGCACTTCAGATATCAAGGAGGCCCTGGTGCTGAACCAGAACAAATTCGGCGATATATTGGAGCTGATCCTGGAGGACCAGCAAAACCGGGCCGCCCAGGGAGGATTGAAGGATAACCTGGCTCCGATGCTGCAGAGCACCTCAGATATCAAGGAGGCCCTGGTGCTGAACCAGAACAAGTTCGGCGATATATTGGAGTTGATCCTGGAGGACCAGCAGAACCGGGCCGCTCAGGGCAGCCGGGAAACAGAACTGCTGGCCGAGATATCCCAGAAGCAGGAGAGAATGGTGGAGGCCCTGGGCCAGGGGTTGAATGCCGACAGCCTGAATGAGGGCCTGGCCAAGATGATGGACAAGTCCGGCGAATACTTGAAATCCCTGAGCGAGGCCGATGCCGTCAGACAGTCCCGCCTGGAGGAGATGGAAAAGCAATTGATCAAGCTGCAGCAGACCATGCAGGAACTTTTGGAGGGCCAGCGCAACGAACAGCGGGACATCAGCAACGAGCGGAGACGTCAGAAGGCCAACGAGCACAACGACCGGGGGGTGATGCTTTTCCACCGCCGGGAGCTGGCGGCGGCCGAGGCGGAGTTCCGCAAGGCCCTGGACATCCGGCCGGATTTTGCCGAGGCCTACAACAATCTGGGGCTGACTATGAGCGATCTGGGCAAAAAAGAGGAAGCGGTGGAGGCCTTCAAAAAAGCCATAGACCTGTCCCCTGAGGCCCCGGAGGCCTATAACAACCTGGGCTGCCTGTACCGCATCAGGAAGGACTATCAGCAGGCGGTGGAGCTGTTCAACCAGGCCATCGCCAAGCGGGAGGATTATTCCCTGGCCTATTTCAATCTGGGTGTGGCCTACGAAGAGCTGGAGAAATTCGAACTGGCCATCAAGGCCTGGGAGAAGGTGCTCAATTTGCAGCCCACCCATGAGGAGGCCCGGAGAAAGCTGGCCTCCTACCGGGCCCGGAGGTAATTTTTATGGACGAAGCCCTGCACAAAATAGAAAAGATCCTGGCCGAACAGAGGCAGCCCTCCCGGATAGATCCCATTCTTCCCCGGAAGACCGCCGTTGCCAAAACGGATGCGGCCATCGACATCGCCCATTATGGAAAAGTTTCGGCCGGAGAGCAGGCACCGGTTCCGGTCAAGGAAGAGATAGTTGTCGAAAGCCCGGCCCCCAAGCCTAAACCAGAATATGTCGACCCGGCGGCCAAGATAGGGGTGGGCGCCCGGGAGTTCAACCTGGATGAGCTGTCATCCGAGGCCATGGGCGGCGAGGTCAGCCCCGACGTGGCCTCCAAGATCGGCACCGGAGGACGGGTTTTTAAACTTGATGACCTGAGCGGCGAGCAGGGATCCGATCCCCTGATGGGGAATGTCTTCAAGCCGTCCAACAGCCGGGAGCTGAGCTTAGACGAACTTTCTTCGGAGCCAGAAGAAAAATAATATGGTAAACCAAAAGCCCCTCCGTTTCGGAGGGGCTTTTGATTTACTAGTAAAATCGTTACTAAGTTTTATATAAAACAGGTTTTAACTGTTACTTTCTTATGACTAAGAAAGTAACCAAAGAAGTCTTCACCGCCCAGTTCCGCGGATAGCATGGCCTACGCCCCGGCACTCATTGAACCAGAACAAGCAGGGTGCACATAACACAATGACTGCTTTATCGGGGCTGAAGTGTAAACCGCTCCACTTAAAGGCGGGGTCCCGGTACCAAACCCCGGGTCGCATCAACGCTGCTGCCTGGCAAAAGCTGCCGTGAAAAATGTTTTGTTTGCGTAAGCCCTGTTTCGTGGTCAAGACATTTAGGCAGCTGGCTATAAAAACTTCCAGGCAGCGGTGCAGCGACAGTTCTCTTTGGAGCTTTCTCTTCAAAGAGAAAGCGGTAAAAGGGTCAATAACTTGGAACGGCCGCGATGATATGGGGCGCAAAGTATCAAAAGGTATTTATTTTTACCGGTTGAAGGCCAACTGGTTTAGCAGTACTAAGAAGATGGTTATACTCGAATAAGTGCCCCTTTGAACGATAGGCTGAAAGCTATTGCTAAAAGCCCCTCCGTTTCGGAGGGGCTTTTTATTATCGGAAAATTTATTGCTTTTCTATCTTCAAGCCGGGGATATTCAATTTTGTCTGGCTGGTGTCGGTGACCATTGCCAGCAGGAAATTATCCGGCTTTAAATATTTTTTGGCGGCGGCCATTACGTCATCCTTGGTCACGGCTAGGGTCTTTTCCATGTCCTGCCGAAAGTAACCCGCCCCCAGGTTGTAGAGTTCGACATACAAAAACTGCCTGGCGGTCTGGCCGCTGGTCTCGAAGCGGAAAGGATAGCTGCCCCTGATATAATCCTTGGCTTCTTTCAGCTCCTCGTCGCTTACCGGCTGGTTCTGGATCAGCCGCATCTCAGTTATCAAACTCTTGACGGCGGTGTCGGCCGAGGCGCATTTGGTCTGGACGGATAGGATATAGGGCCCGAAATCGCTGCGGGGATCGTAGTAGGAATCCACATCATAGGCCAGGCCCTGGGCCATCCTTATATTCTTGACCAGCCGGGATACGAAACCGCCTCCGCCCAGTATGTAATTCATCACCCGGATGGCCTGATAATCGGGATCATCCCGCTTGGGTCCCAAAAAACCCAGGTTGATATAGGCCTGATTGATCTGGCGGTTTATCAGCAAAGCTCGGGACTGTCCGATGGCTGGGATTTCCGGCAGCCGCAACCCGGGGATCTCTCTTTTGGGCCACTTGCCCAGATTCTGTTCGATCAACTTTTTGATCCGGGAGCTTTTAAAATCCCCCACCACCGAGATTATGCAATTATTGGGAGCATAGTATTTTTTATGATGGCCGGACAGGTCATGGCGAAATATGCGGGAGACGCTCTCGGCGCTGCCCATCACTGGGTGGGCATAGGGATGGCCTCCAAAGAGCAGTTGGGTAAAGGCCTCGGCCGACTGGGTGTTGGGCCGGTCTCCCTTGGCTTCGATGGCCGAAAGCAATTCTCCCTGCAGCCGCCCGGTCTCTATGGAGTCGAAGGCCGGTTGGGATAAAAGGTCGAACAATACCGGCGCCGTTTTATCAAAATCCCTGGCCAGGGTGGTCAACGAGAAGAATATCGCATCGTAGTCGCATTTGACAGAGAACTGGGCCCCCACATAATCGAAACTTTCGGCGATATCCAGCGCGCTGCGGGAGGAGGTTCCCTTGGGCAGCATCTCGGCGGCAAAGTTGGCCAGCCCGGCGTATCCGGCCGGGTCGGTGATGCTGCCTGCCTTGACCATCACCTCCATCGAGATCACTGGCAACTGGCGGTTTTCCAAAAGTAAGACGGTCAGGCCATTCTTGAGAGTGATCTTTTTGGGCTGGGGAGGGGTCCAGATTCCCTGGGCCGAAACTATTCCGGCTACGGCCAAAAGCAATGCGATGGCAAAAACTGTCTTTCTCATTGGGCCTCTCCTTTGCTTTTGGGGCTGCCGATCGGGACCAGGGTGGCCACGGTCTTGTTCTGGTCGATGAAATATTTATTGGCCACGGAGATGATGTCCTGATTGCTTACCGAGCGGATGTTTTTAAGATAGCTGTTCAAATAGCACCAGGACAGCCTGGTCTGGGCCGAGCCAATCTGTACGGCCAGCCCTCTGTTCCGTTCCTGCTGGAAAACAAATTCCGCCTCTAGCTGGTTCTTGCTTTTCTGGAGCTCCCTTTGGGTGACGCCCGCCTGTTTTATTTTTTCCAGCTCCTCGGCTATGACCCGCTCAAGTTCATCCGTATTGTGGCCCTTCTGGGGCGCCGAATAGAAGATGAATTGGGTGGGATCGGTCTGGGTGTCGTTATATCCGCCAGCGAACAAAGCCAGCTGCTTGTCGTAGACCAGGCTGCGGTAGAGCCGGGAGCTTTCGCCATTGCTGAGTATATTGGAAAGCAGTTCCAGGGCGTAGGTATCCTTATGGCCGATTTGAGGGGTATGATATCCCAGAGCCACCAATGGCATCCTGGTATCCTTTAATACCTTGACCCGGCGCTCGCCCATCTGGGGAGGCTCCACGGTGGTGACCTTGGGCGGCTCTTTTGTTCCGGCCGGTATGTTCCCGAAGTATTTGGCCACCATGGCCACCGCCTTCTTCCGGTCTATGTCGCCCACTATCACACAGGTGGCATTGTTGGGGATATAATAGGTCCGGTAATATTCGCGCAGATCCTGGATCGTCATAGCTTCTATGTCGGACATCCAGCCCAGCACCGGCCAGCCGTAGGGGTGGGCGATATAGGCGGCAGCACTGAGCTGTTCGAACAGATGGCCGTAGGGCGAGTTCTCTCTTAAACGGCGCTCCTCCTTGACCACGTTGCGTTCCGGGTCGAATTCCAGGGGATCTAATTTCAGGTTGGCCATCCGGTCCGACTCCATCTCCATGGCCACCGAAAGGAATTCGGTCGAGATGTTCTCGTAATAGGCGGTGTAGTCCTCGCTGGTGAAGGCGTTGCAATGCCCGCCGTATTTCTGGACGATCCTGGAGAATTCCTCCGGCCCGATCTTGTCGGTCCCCTTGAACATCATGTGTTCCAACAGGTGGGAGATCCCGGTGATGCCCGGCCGCTCGTTGCGGGAACCCACCCGGTACCACACCTGAAAGCTCACCAGGGGCAGACCGGGCTTCTCCACTGTCAGAATTTTCAGGCCGTTGGCCAGGCTGTCCTGATAAACTGCCAGGGTGTCAATGGCCCCGGCCCCGGAAACGACCAATGCCAGGCAGGATGCCGCCAGAATTAATTTTCTCATGAATTGCCTTCCGTTATTTTTTGTCCCTGATCAGCAGCCTGACCCCGATGGCGATCAGGATAAGCGGCCAGATCAGGTTGAATTTAAAATAAAACAGTCCGTAGTTATGCAGCAGCAACCCGATGCCCAGGACGATGATCAGTATTCCGAACACCACCCCGGATGGATTTCGCTTCATATTCGGTTTCCTTTCCTCGGGAGTTGGCGGAGTTTCGTGTTGGCCGGCGGAAAGGCTCTGACCGGGGATGATTAGCCAGGCCGCCAGATAAATAAGGACCCCCAGCCCGCCGGACAGGGCCAGGATTATAAAGATGATGCGAATCAGCAGGGGGTCGATGTCAAAATAATCGGCCAGGCCTCCGCAGACGCCACCCACCACCCGGTCCTTTCCGGAACGGTATAATCGTTTGGGCATCTAAAGGCCTCCTACATTACAACCGGCTGGTCGGGGATGATGATCCAGGCGATGATGTAGGCCAGTATCCCGGCGCCGGACAGGGCAACAACCACCGCTATCAGCCGGATGATGGTGGGATCAACGTCGAAATATTCTCCTATGCCGCCGCAGACGCCGCCCAGCATCCGGTCCTTGGTAGAGCGGTAAATTCTTTTGGCCATGATCCTTCTCCTAACTATTGATTATACAATTATAAACCCCAAAGGGCGAAACTTCAAGGGCACGTAGGATTTTATCGGGAATTTATAAAACGGCCTTGAGGATCGTTGACCCCAAGGCCGTTTTGTGTTCAATGTTTTGTTTTTATTCGGCAGCTGCTATCTTCGGTGCTTTGGGCAGTCTGGGCGGAGCCTGGTCCCTGGTTCCCAGCCGGGTGGTCCACACCGCGCCCAGGCCCACGGTGACCCCGCACCACAGGACGATGAAGTTGATGATGATGAATATCACGCCCAGGGCGGTCAGAGGACTGCCGGCGATGTTTATCAAAGAGCCCAGCAGGAACAGGGAGTGGAGCAGCACAAAGCCCAGCACCACCGCCGGAAGAGTGTTCATGGGCGGCTTATTGACGGCATGCAGGAATTTCTGGTTGATGATCACCCCGAAGCTGGCGATGCTCATCAGGATCCCGGCCACCACCAGCAGCACCGCCAGCGGTATCAGGGGAATGCCCAGGATGGAGACAGCCATGAACACTAAGGCCGGGGCCAGGGAGATCTGCACCAGGAATCCGATGCCGGCCGACTTCCAGAAATCGGTTTCGATTATATGGGTAATGCGTTCGATGGGTTTGGCAAAGAACACGCCCAGCAGCGTCACCAAAATGCCCAGCCCGGCCAGCATGAAGAAGGTGATGAAGAATTTTATGGCCCGTCCGGTGGCCGGTTTTTTATGGGCAATGTGAGCCGAGCCGATCAAGCTGGGAATGAACTGGTTGAGCATACCCAGGTCCACGTTTTTGATCTCACCGATGACCCGGGCCCCTTCGGTCTTGTCAACCGTGCCGCCCACGGTCGAGATATCCCCACCTACCGAGGACTTGGGCCCCAGCTTCACCATTCCGCCGAAGGCAGCCACATCGCCGCCCACCGTGCCGTCGATGGAGACCGGGCCTCCAAAGGTGGCCACGTCGCCCTTGACGGTTCCGTTGACCAGGGTCGGGCCTCCGAAGGTGGCCACGTCGTGCATCACCGTGCCGTTGACCGTTACGCCGCCGCCGAAGGTCACACAGTCGCCGTTGACCATGCCGTCCACCGTTATGGAGCCTCCCTTGGTGACCACATCGTCATTAATGGTGTCGGCTGGGCCGACATAGATATTCCCCACCTTGGCATTCTTGGAGTCTATTTCGACCTCTTTCTCTCCGATCTTGAACTTGTAGGTAGTGTCGGAATCACCATCGCCGATCCCCTGGATCTTAATGACGGTCTTCTTGTCCAGCAGCTTGGTGCCCACCACTTTTTCCTCGGCCAGTCCGGCGGTTGCCGCCAGCAGCAGGGCGATCATCGGCAGCAGGATGAGCCAGCCGGATTTGGCAGAATGGTTGTTAAATTTGTACATGATCGTGCTCCTTTTTATGTGCTATATTTTTGAATTTATATAAATTCTTTTGGAGGCGACGGCGATGATGGCGAAGGCCGCGATGCTGGCGATGGCCAGCTGGACCGGCAGGTTGGATCCCTTAAGCAGGGTGGCGGCCACCTGGCCCAGCAGGTCGATCATATCGGCCAGCCGTAGCCCGGCTTTGACCACGATCACCTGCAGGTTGGGCAGGGCTTTCATAAAGCCCTTGGCCAGGGAGAATATTTTGAAAGGATCCAGCTTGTTCAGGCCGAAGGTCAATCCCAGACCGAATATCACCAGCCACAGGGAGCTTAGCGATACAACGGCGCCGGTGGTCCATTTTATCACAGGGCTGAGGCGAGAGACCGTATATTCCAACCCCAAAGCATTAAAGATGTTAGCGTTGAACTCGGTGCTGATCTGTGGCAGGGGCAGGGCTTTGACCGACTCGGCCACCAGATTGAGCAGGCGGTAGTCGGCAGTGCAGGAACGGCAGGACCTCAGGTGGGTCTTTATTGCGGTAACCTCCTGATTTTCAAGGGAGTTGTCTGTCAACTCCTGCAACTTATTTTTTATCTCTTTGCATTCCATGGTTTTTTCTCCGTTCTGGTAGTAATACGACGGGGGGCGTTCAAAGGTTTCATTATGTCCAAGTTCTTTGATGATATTGGGTTAGCCGTAGCCCAACTTGACCAGTTTCTGCTTCATGATGTCTCTGGCCCTAAAGAGTCGTATCTTGACAGTGCCCACCGGGATGTCCAGGGTCTCTGCGATCTCCTCATACGAAAGTTCCTGCTGATGTCTAAGTATTAGGATCTCGCGGTAGAGGGGAGGCAGGGTGCCCAGCACCTTGTCTATCAGCTCCTGCTGGGAGGCGGCCTCGATCCTTTCCTCCAGCGAGGTGTCAGTGGCCTCGATATCTAAGGGATTTTCTTCGTCGTGGATGGAGAGCGATTCCGGTTTTTTTGCCCGCAAGAAATCGATGGCCGAGTTATGGGCGATCTTGAACAGCCAGGTAAGGAAAGGGTAGGATGGATCGTAGCTTCCCAAGTTCTTGTAAGCTTTTATGAAGGTGTTCTGGGCAATATCCTCGGCATCGCTCTGGTTGTGGACCAGGCGAAAGATAAGGGCGAATATCTGCCTTTTATAGCGGTTGATCAGATCGTTGAAGGCCCGGCTGTCGCCGGCCAGACACCGGTCTATCAATAGTTGGTCTTTGTTTTCGGAAGCCATGAAGTTAGTATAGCATTTAGATTTGACCGGTGTCAAACCCAAAATATGTCCGGGAAGTGTGGCGATTTTTGAAAGCATGGTTGTAAATATCAATTGTAATTGATCATAAAGTGCTTATTGTCATTCCCATGAAAATGGGAATCCAGGCCGTAAATTCTGTCACCCTGAGAACGACCCCATGTGTGTCAAGCCGAATGGGTGCAGTATAATATTTATTTTCGGCACACTTCGACTTGGTGGGTGAAAAGCCATTCTCAGTATGACAATTTCGCTGTTACCCTGAGGATTCTTTCATAAAGCAGGCTGAAGGGGGACCCCATAACTAAAAAGCCGGAAATTTTCCGGCTTCTTTTCTGGAGGTAGTTTTTGGGGTATATGAGGTTGGGTATCTTTTACAGCATGGATATCAGCAACAGGGCAACTATGGTACCGATGGGGATCAACCCTCCCCAATCTACGCTCTTTAAATCAACTATCCCTTTCATGGCCTTCTCCTTTTATTTGGAAATTTAATTTAATTCGTGTTTCATAGGAGACTACGCAGGGCCGGGGGGATATGTTTCATAAAAATTAAAATATTTTAAGAGCAACTAAAAACCGCACTGCGAGTGCAGTGCGGCGGCAACAAACAACATAAATTATTTTAGCAGTATCATCTTCTTTGTCCGTCGAGTTCCTCCGGCTTCTAGGCAGTAGAAATAAAGCCCGTTTATAACCGGTTTGCCCTGGGAGTCCCGGCCGTCCCAGGTTACGGAGCCCATCTTTGGTACGGACCCCACCCTCCCCTCCCCTAAAGCATTAGGAGAGGGATTATTTATCAATATTTTCACCAACTGCCCGGCGATATTATAAACCGTAAGTTTTACCGGCCCGGCCCCTGTTAACTGGTAACTGATAACTGTAGACTGATTAAAGGGATTCGGATAATTTTGGTTTAACTGTAAACTGAAAACCCTATCACTTGTAACTGGTTCCGCCACTACTCCGTTTAATGAATCGTCCCATTCCCACTCATATATAACGCCAAGCTCGCTTAAAGCATATACTCGGTTTTTGCCGTCATTCCGGGCATCGCCCACCACCCCGGCGGCCATATCGAAATTATAACCATAATTTAATGCAATGGTATCCAATACTTTTTTATCCCACATTGAGTCTTCGCTTTGCCCAACGTTATAACTCCACTCATAGATTCGAATATCACTGAAAATCGAGTCGTCTATTACCATGCTACTACCCAAAGTGTACATCCGTTGTTTCCCGTCATTCCGTCCGTTCCCTGAAAACGGGTAAGTCCCATAAGCTATAGCAGAATCGCTTCTCAGCCATTGCGTGCCGTCCCATTCTATCTCATGGATTCCAGACTCTTTTATATATAACCGTTGCAAACCATCATCTTTTAATGCTCCTAGCAACTTGCCCCCTGTGTTTACTGTAAACTGATGATGGGTTGTGTCCCATTTATCTCTGTAGATATACTCTATCCAATAGATGTCACCGCTAGAATAAACTCTGTTTGTATCATCATTTCGTCCTTTTCCAATAACAATATCCTGAACTATGCTCCTCTTAATACCCAGTGTATCCCTTTTCCACGCCCCACTCCCTTTCTCATAGGTATAAGCTATGGTCGTACTGTCATCACAGCCGGCGACAACCCTCATAGTATCGTCATTCTTTATATTCCCTATCTCGACAGTTCGAATTCCTTCCCAATTGCCAGCCTTTATAACCATACTGTCCCAAGTTGAACCATCAAAGCTATACTCTTTTATAGCCCCACGCGAATCGTCACCGGTAAAAATTCGGCAGATATTGTCATTTCTACCGAAACCTGCGGTAATCGTACGCGGATAACAGGGATATGCTGACATTGTATCTTTGGTCCAACCAGCCCCGTTCCAGCTAAATTCATAAGGATATTTACCTGAACTATACAATCGATTTATTCCATCATTTCTGCCCTGTGCAATAACAAGCCCATTGCCACCAGCATTACCAACGATGGAGCATTTATAATCGCCGGCATGGGCTATGCTGAAAAAGGCGACCAATATAAATATTATAGGTAATATCTTTTTCATTCAATCACACTCCCTCTAATCTTTCCAGGTCCTCCTCGCTCAGGCCGAAATAATGCCCCACCTCGTGGATGATGGTCTCCTTGATCTGCTCCACTATCTCCTGCGGCGTGCGGCAGATGGACTCGATATTCTTCTGGTACAGCTCTATCCGGTCCGGCAGTTTTCCCGAGATGTGGTAGGCCGGGCGCTTGTTGTAGGGAATGCCGATATACACCCCCAGCAGGGAATGTTTCCCGGCCCGGTCCCCCAGCGATCTCAACACCGCCGGGGAGGGATAGTCCTCCACCGTGATGGCGATATTCTCCAGCTTGTCCCTGAAGTCCTGCGGCAGGTCGTCCACCGCCTGCTCCACCAATTTATTGAATTCTGCGCTATCCATGGTATTGCCCCGCGATCATGTCGTAACCTATCTTGGCCAGCAACAGCAGCAGAACGAAAATGAATATCGGCCGGATGATCCTGGCGCCCTTGGTCATCACCATTTTGGCTCCCAGCAGATTCCCGGCTATGCCGCAGGCCGCGGCCGGTATGCCCAGGGCATAGAGCACCTTGCCGTGGGCCATAAAGGTTATCACCGCCGCCACATTGGATGCCAGGTTGACCACCTTGGTGTTGGCGTTGGCGGTGACGAAATCGTATTTGAGCATCAGGGTATAAAAGAGTATCAAAAAAGCTCCGGTGCCCGGCCCGAAGAAGCCGTCGTAAAATCCTATCACCCCGGAGGCCAGAGCCGCCAGAATGAACTTGGTCTTTACCTCGGTCTGATGCGAATTATTATGGACGCCCAGGTTTTTATTCAGCAAAGTAAAGATGGTGACCACCGGGACCAGCACGATCAGCACATACCGCAGGAAGCCGGGATCCATCAGCAGGACCGCCCGGGTGCCCAAAAAGGAGCCGGCTAGGGCAAAGCAGGCACTAACCAGGGCCACCTTCAGATCGATCAGTCCTCCGTGGTAATAGCGCAGGGTGGCCACCAGGGTGCCGAAGGAGGAGGAGAACTTGTTGTTGCCCAGCGCGAAGTGCGGTGGCAGGCCGGCGGCCAGGTAGGCCGGAAGCGAGATCAGGCCGCCGCCTCCGGCGATGGAGTCCACCAGCCCGGCGAAGAACACCAACGGCAGGACAATCAGATAGGTATGCCAGGAGAGCATAGGATCAAGCATTTGTTTTAAAAATCAATTTCCATAAGAATAAGCGATGGGGTTTTTAAAGTCAATCAATATTTTTCCGTCCAGTTTTAACTTTGTCACCCTGAGCCAAGCAACTTGCCTGCCAGGTTGAATGGGTGGCGATTATTATCCTTAGAATAACTCATCTATTATTAACTCGATAATGGAATAGATCAATAATACCGATTGTCATGCCATTGAAGAATGGCATCCAGGCCTGGATGCCCTCTTCCGAGAGAATGACAAATATCGGTAATTCGTTGCCGGAGAAATATCATGCCAAGGGTTCAGATTCTTCGGATTGCCTGACATGGTTGCCGTACTCAGAATGACGTGAATTTTATTTGAAATCCGCCAGGCTTTGGATTATACTTGTCTCATGCATGAAAAAGAATTAAAGACCGCCGTTATGGCGGCCAAAAAAGCCGGGGCCTTGCTGATGAAGATGGCCCAGGGGAAGCTATCGGTAAAATTCAAAAGCCCCATCGACCTGGTTACCGGGGCCGACCAGGCTTCCGAGGCTCTGATAATCTCCATTATTAGAAAAACTTTCCCCGGTGATGACATCATGACCGAGGAAAGCCAGGATCAGCGCACCGCATCAAAGCGCCGCTGGATAATAGATCCGCTGGACGGAACCACCAACTATGCCCACGGCTTTCCGGTGTGGTGCGTGTCCATCGCTTTCGAAGAGAATGGCGTGGTGAAGGCGGGGGCGGTATACAATCCCAACCTAAACGAGTTGTTCACCGCGGCCAAGGGGCGGGGGGCTTTTTTGAACGGAAAGCGAATAAAGGTCTCGGCGGAAAAGGAGCTGGTCAAAAGTCTTTTAGCCACCGGGTTTCCCTACGATGTCCACACCAGCCCGGAAAATAATCTGCAAAATTTCCAAAGGTTCATCAAACGGGCCCAGGCGGTCCGGCGACCGGGCTCGGCGGCCATCGACCTGGCCTACCTGGCCTGTGGGCGGTTCGACGGGTTCTGGGAGATAAAGCTCAAACCCTGGGATGCGGCGGCGGCATCATTGATGATCACCGAGGCCGGCGGGAGGATAACTAATTTTAGCGGGGGCCGCTACAGCATCTATTATCCGGAATGCCTAGCCTCCAACGGGAAGATACATAAGCAGATGCTGGATATTCTGAAAAACAAGTAACGATTGCGAAAGGCTTTTTAATGGATTGGTACATTCAATGGGTAAGCAACAACCGGTTGCTTTCGGCGGCGGTGCAATTCGGCATTCTGGGCACGCTGGGCGAAATCTTGTCCCTGGTAATAAGAAAGAGAAAAATATCTTCTTTGGGCAATTTATGGCAAGTCTTGGGTAAAATACTAGCCTGGGCCCTGCTGGGGGTGATCATAAAATACGGTTTTGTGGGCATGAAGGCTTTTGTCGACGGGTTGATATCCCAAAATCTCCTGCCCGATTGGCCTCACGGCTCCATCGGCTGGGCTCTGATGGTCTCGGTTTTTACCAACATCCTGTTCGGCCCCCAGATGATGTTCTTCCACCGGCTGGAGGAGAACCTGATAATGTGGCGCTGGGATACCAGCGGGCTCAAGAATGCCTGGATGACCCTGCTGTGGTTCTGGATCCCGGCCCACACCGTCACCTTCTCCCTTCCCACCGATTATCAGATCGGTCTGGCCGCCCTGTGGTCGGTGGCATTGGGGGTGATTCTGGGATTATCGGCCCCGCGGAAATAAGCCATAAAGATAAAAGCAGAGGGCTGCCTTAAAGGGCAGCCCTCTTTTGTTCAACCGCATATATCAGAACAATCCGGTTATGTTCCCCTCTTGGTCTATATCGATATTCTGGGCGGCCGGTTCGGTTGGCAGGCCGGGCATCAGCATGATCTCCCCGCAGACCGCCACCACGAAACCGGCGCCGGCCGACAGGAAGACCCGATCCACATCCACGTCGAAATTCACCGGCCGGCCGATGGCCCTGGGATCGTCGGACAGGGAGGAGGGAGTCTTGGCGATTATCACGTGCAGGCCGCCGTATCCCAGTTTGTTCAAAAGATCGATATCCTTGCGGGCCTGTCGGGTGTAATTGATCCGGGCGGCGCCGTACATCCTGGTGGCGATGGTCTCTATCTTGCGGCCGATGGTCCATTCCGGTTGGTAGATCGGTTTCACCACGGCTCCGGTCCGGGAAGCGGCATCCACCTCGCGGGCCAGCTCCAGGCACCCCTGGCTTCCTTTGTTGTAGGGGTCGCTGATGACCGCCTTGGCGTTTTTAGCCCGGACGTGCTTCAGGGTAAGCTCCAGCTCCTCGGGATCGTTGTCCGGGAAGTAATTCAGGGCCACTATCAGCGGAACCCCGAAGGACTGCATGTTCTGGATATGCTTGTCCAGATTGTCAAAGCCCTTGATCAGGGCTTCCAGGTTCTTCTCGGCCAGGCTCTCCCTGCCCGCGCCGCCGTGATACTTCAGGGCCCTCAGGGTGGTCACCAGCACCACCGCATCCACATTGAATTTTCCCACCTGGCAGACGAAATCCATGAATTTTTCACCGCCCAGTTCCGAGGCGAAGCCGGCCTCGGTGACGGTTATTTCCGACAGGGCCTGGGCCAGCCGGATGGCCTGGAGGGAATTGGTGCCGTGGGCGATATTGGCAAATGGTCCGCCATGGATGATGGCCGGGGTGCCCTCCGAGGTCTGCACCAGATTTGGCTTGATGGCGTCCTTCAGCAGCAGGGCCATGGATCCCACCGCCCGCAGGTCGGCTGCGGTGACGGGTTTGCTGCGGGAGGTGTAGCCCACCACCATCCGGGCCAACCGGGCCTTCAGGTCGGCAAAATCCTCGGCCAGGCACAGCACCGCCATCACCTCCGAGGCCACCGAGATGTTGAAGGCATCCTCCCGGGCAAAGCCGTTCTGGCGGCCTCCCAGGCCGATGACGATCTCCCGCAAAGCCCGATCATTCATATCTATCACCCGGCGCCAGGCGATGCGGCGGGTATCAATGCCCAGCTGATTGCCGTGCTGGATGTGGTTGTCGATCATGGCCGCCAGCAGGTTGTTGGCGGTGGTGACGGCGTGGATGTCGCCGGTGAAATGGAGGTCTATCTCATCGCTGGGCAGCACCCGGGAGGCCCCGCCGCCGGTGGCCCCGCCCTTCATGCCGAACACCGGACCCAACGAAGGCTCTCGCAGGGTAACGATGGATTTGAGGCCGATCTTGTTCAGCGCCATGGACAGTCCGATGGCGGTGGTGGTCTTGCCCTCGCCGGCCGGGGTGGGGGTGGTGGCGGTCACCAGCACCAGCCGGCCGCAGGTCGAGCATTGCGGCAGGCGCCGGGCCAGCGCAGGCTCCAGCTTGGCCTTGTGGGGCCCGTAAAGGTAGAGCTCCGACTCGGCGATGCCGAACCCGGCAGCCACCTGTTTGATGGGCAGAAGATCAGGGGGCATTTTTGATTTCTCCTTCCAATAGTTCTATCAGGCGGTGATAATCGTATCCCGATGATTCGGCCAGGTTGACCATTTTTAATGCAGTGCGGTATATCAAAACCAAAATTCGCCGGTAGCCGAGGGCCTTGGTGCCATCAGGCGCGAACGTCAGGCCGGCCATAGCCAGGCAGAATACCAGGTAAAGAAAATTCTCCTTGTTGAACCAAAGGACATTCTGGTGCCAGTTGCATTCCAGGTATTGAAGCACCTTCGGCCTTTCTAAAAATCTCCTCAGCGCAGGCTTTTCTCTCATGACTATCGGCCAATCCCAGTCCCCCTCCGACAGTGCCTCTACAAGCAGGCGCGTACTGTAGGTCTTGCCGCCAGGCAGTCGGCCATTTTCAAGAACATTCTCCAGGCGGTTCCATAGCAGTTCACGGGCTTGGGGCTGCGGAATCAGCCGATTGACATGCCGGAAGACTAGGAAGGCATAAAAGACAGATAGATCCATCTCATCAAATCCGCCCTTATCGGTGGCGGAGAGCAGGGCGGACAGGCGCTTATCAAGCGTTACCGGAGCCAGGGTTGAACAGCGGAAGCGTTCGATGATTTCTGCGGCCAGCTCTTCTGGGGCAGGCAGCGATGCCGCCGGCAAACCGAATATCTTCGAAGCTTCCGGCACCAATCTTTGTAATGACTCCCTGGTCCGCCGGACCAGGTCCAGCTTTGCCAGACCATCATCCGTGGCCTTGGCCAGCCCGGCCGGATTGTGCAGGGGGATCAGTAGTTCTTCAAATGATCCCAGAAGCCCTTCCATCCGCTGTTCCCACAGGACCCGTTCGATGCTGGGCGTTCCCTGGCCTTTCAGACTTGCAGCCAGCATTGCGTACTCGCCAGTTGGATCGGCCTGGTGATAAAAGTTTGTGAAGACATGGCACTCAAAGCCGTTCAGCTGAACATAAAGCCCGCTATCCCAGATCTGCCTGGCCGGACGGAGATATTCCAGCCCTGAGAGCATATCGCGAAAGACCATCCAGCCGTCTCCGGCCAGACCCAGTTTTTCGGCCAGCTTGGTCCTAGCCAATTCGGACTGATCAGATCTTTTATAGAGCACCGACCAGTTTACCCAGCCCTCCGATCTTTGATAGCGATTGTTATAAATTACCAGGGCCTGTTCCCCGCCGGCCGAGTTGGAATAGGCGAAAATATCGTGCAGGTTATGTCCGCCGGATGAGGCCACATCGTAAAGCACGAAGTTATCCACCTGGCTGAACAGGTAGCGTTTTTTCAGCAGGGGGAATATCTGGCGCCGGTGACGGTCCATCAGATCCTGATCCGGATTCTCGTCCCAGTAGGCCCGGCGGTATTCCATGCCGTACTTCTCAGCATAGCCCTCGATCTGCCCGTGTCCGAACATGGGCAGGCCCGGCAGGGTGGACATCATGGCGCAGACCCCGAAATATTTGTCGCCCTTGCCGAACTGGGCCGCGGCCGGCTCCTCGTCGGGATTGTTCATGAAATTGACGAAACGCTTCAGGATCTGGGGGTCGAACTCCAGCAGGTTCCGGATGATCGTTCGGTAGTTGGCGTTCTCCTCGCGCTTGAGCATGTTCATGAAGGCGCTGTTGTACACCCGGTGCATCCCCAGGGTGCGCACGAAGTAGCCCTCCATCAGCCAGAAGGCCTCGGCCAGCAGCAGGGTGTCGGGAACCTCTTTGGCCACCCGCTCCACCACTTCCCGCCAGAACTCCACGGGAAAGACATTATCGAATTCCTCCTTGCTCATCCCCTGCCAGGAGCGGGAGGGGATATCGCCACCGCTGCCGGGCTGGGGGAACCACAAACGTTGGTAATGCTTCTTGGCCAGGGTCATGGCGGCGTCGAAACGGATCACCGAGGAATAGCGGGCCACCCTCAATATCTCGCCGATCACCGCCTCCCGGAGATCGGGTAGCAGAAAATTCAGCTGGGCGGTGTCGTTCCAGGGCATATGGGTGCCGTCATTGCCGTGGTAGATATAACACACCTGGCCGCTTCGCTTATCCAGCCGCTTGAACACCACCGCGGCATCCCGCTTGCTGTAATAACCGTCCTCGATATAGATACCGATATCTGGATCGCCGGAGAGGTCCGGCCCGTTGAAGGAATAGGCGGGATAGGGCGGATCATTCAGCTGGACGAACCATTCGGGGTGCTCCACTATCCATTTGGAGAATATCCCGGTGTGATTGGGCACCATGTCAACGGCGATCCGGATGCCGTGGCCCATGGCCCGGTCCTTTAAATTATAATAGGCGCCGTCGCCGCCCAGGTCGTCCGATATCCGGTAATCATATAAGGAATAGGCCGAGGAGACCGCCTCGGGGTTGCCGCAGATCTGCTTTATTTTCTGCGAGGCCAGACTGCGTTCCCAGACCCCTATCAGCCATAGCCCGGTGAATCCGCTTTCGGCCAGCAGCTGCAGTTCCTGATCGGGCACCTGGTCCAGGCGCCCGATATCGGCCTGGTATTTTTTAGACAACTGGTCCAGCCAGACGTAGGTGTTTTTGGCCATCATCACCAGGTTGGGCATCCAGTCCAGATCCGGCGAATATTTTTCAGGCTCGTGATCGGGCGAGCCGTCCGGCCCGGCGAATATCTTTTTATAATCCGGCAACGGCTCCAGCCCGGGGGCGAACCCCCGGAACCGCTCGGCCTCCTTCAATACATCCAGGGCCCGGAGGATCCTATCGGTAAGTTTTTCGAATATTTCGTCCGGGAGGATATCCTTCCAATTCTCTTTGATGTATTCCAACTGTCCGGCCAGCGAGTAAGGGCTGGCCAGGGCCGGAGATTTCAATAGTTCGAAAAGGTCCAGATTTTGCGGCCCGAATTTGGGCTGGGTCTTTAAAAATTCTTTCAGGGCGGATATGCCATCAAGATATTTTGTGCTTTTACGCAGGGATGCATCGTCGAACAGTTCGGAGTAATGGCGGTAGGCGGGGTTGTCATTAGCCAGGAACAGGAACAGCAGCTCCTCCAAAGCAACCGCCTGGTGGGAGTAGCCGTCACTACTGTCGGCAAGATATTCTGAAGAGGTCTGCTCGCTTGTAAGGACCTTCAGCGGGGGGAATGACCCGATAAAATTATTAAGGCACTTATCCGTTTCGGCTGGTTTTATGGCGGCAGAAAGGTTTTCTAAGGCCGATTCGAATATTTTGGGGTTGACCTGCCGCCGGTAGCCGGCAGCCACAAGGTGGAGGATCTCCTCGATCAGGGCGATGATATTTATCTCGGCGGCCTTGACCGCCAGATGGGGATTATTGCCGGCATCCCGCACCAGGTTCATCCGGTCGGCCAGGCGTTGTATTGCCGGGAAGTCGGTAAGTATCACATTGCCGTGCAGACCGTAGATGACCTCCTCGAAGCCGTACTTTTTTCGGCAGCGGCGGGAGATGTGAAATTCAAATATGGGGGCGTCCTTTAAAAACATACGATTATAATAACACTTTGTCCGGTTTATTTCAATTTTATTATTTGATTTTGTTAAAAACAGATATTCTGGAAAACTTTCAATTCTCAAGGTAACAAAGTGAAACCTTATACTGATCGGGCTCGTAATATTTAACGGATATCAACCACAAATATTTATAGGGAGCGGTAAAATGAAGGGATTAAATTTCAAACCGGTCGTCGGGTTGCTTGTTGTCAGCCTGACATTGATCTCGGCCCTGGCCTATGCCGGCGAGCCCATCAGCCAGAACAGGGATGTCTCCGGATTCGACAAGATACAGGTCAACGGAGCCTATGACCTGTACATAACCCAGGGAAAAGAGTACAGCCTGCGGATAGAGGCCGAGCCGGAAGTGCTGGAGAAGATCGATACCGAGATCAAGGCCGGCCGGCTTAAGGTAAGCGACAAGAAGCATAAGATACGGATCGGAGTATTCAAAAGCAAGACCCGCAAGATCTATGTCACCCTGCCGGAGCTGAAGGAGCTGTGCATCAACGGATCCTCCGATGTCAAAGGCCAGAACAAGTTTAAGGTCGGTGATCTCAGCCTGGTGGTCAATGGTTCAGGGGATATCGAACTGGAGCTGGAAGCCCGGGATATTGATGCCAGCATCCGGGGGGCGGGGGACATCAAACTCAAAGGCAGCGCCGATAATTTCAATATTTCCATAGCCGGTTCGGGCGATGTTTCGACCTATGAACTGACCAGCCAGAAGACCTTCGTAACTATCAGCGGGGCCGGCGACTGCAAGGTGAACTCCAGTCAGGAACTGACGGTCAACATTGCCGGCAGTGGTGATGTCAGCTATCAGGGAAGCCCCAAGGTGGTGACAAAGAATGTGAGCGGGGTGGGCCGGGTGCATAAGGAATAAGAAAATTTGTCACCAGTTCAATTTGATAAGCAGGTAGCAATTCTCAGGGTGACAGGATGTTCCTTGTAAAAATAAAAAAAGAGCAGGCGATTATGCCTGCTCTTTTTTTAATGTTCCCTCACTCCGGTTGGGATGTCTTGATGATCCCGGACAGATTATAGCCGTGGTTCTGTATCCTCTTCATCAGATCGTTGTAGAGAGAATCATCCATTTTACGGCTGCGGGACAATATCCATAAATATTTACGGTCGGGGTGGCCCACCACCGCATACTGGTAACTGCTGTCCAGCTCGATTATCCAATAGGCCCCGGAGAAGGGCCAGAAGAACTGGACCTTGAGCTTGGCGTTGGATACCGTGTCCACTACCCAGGCCTTGCCTTTGGCTGCCTTGTATTTCCCGTTGAGGGAATCCTTGCGGCATTCGTTGAGCACTTTTATCTTGCCGTCCGGCCGGAGAGTGTAGGTGGCGGAGACGGCGGTGCAGCCCTTTTGGAAACGCTGGGGGATGGTGGCGATCTCGTACCAGGTGCCCAGGTAGCGGTTCAGGTCCACCTTGGGGACCGTCTGCAACGGCGGCAGTTCCTGCTTCTGGGCCAGCAATGGGGAAGTGATCAGCATAATGCAGCAGGCAAATGGGATCAAAATATTATTCATAGTTGCCTCCGATATTTTTTATAATTAGTTTCCAATTATCTTTACCAATACTCTTTTCTTTCTTCTTCCGTCAAACTCGCCGTAGAATATCTGTTCCCAGGGACCAAAATCCAGCTTTCCCTTGGTGATCGCCACCACCACCTCCCGTCCCATGACCTGCCTTTTTAGGTGGGCGTCGCCGTTGTCCTCGCCGGTCCGGTTATGCAGATATTGTGATACCGGCTCATGCGGGGCCAAAGATTCCAGCCATTTTTCGTAATCCTGGTGCAGGCCGCCCTCGTCGTCATTTATAAAGACGCTGGCGGTGATGTGCATGGCGTTGACCAGGCACAAGCCCTCCCTGATCCCGCTTTCTTTAAGACATTCGTTTACCTGTCCGGTGATATTCACGAACCCCCGGCGGGAGGGGACGTTGAACCAAAGTTCTTTCCGGTATGATTGCATAAATAAACTCCTTATGAAACAGTCCAGAATAAAAACTTATTATATGGGTTATCTTTCGTATTCTAAAAATAAAATACTTTTATTACCCGTTACTTTAATTATTATTTTATTGTTATGTAAAATATAATCTATGCCGGGATCTTGAAAATTACCAGAAATTATAAAATGTCTTTCATTTAAAAACACCGCTATATCCTCAATTTTATCTAGGATGCCGTTCGGATTAAATATAAATAACTTTTGGCTATCGTAAAGTGAAGCAAAAATATAATTACCTGTTCCCGTTCTTCCCAAGTAGTATTCGATTTCGTCGGTAGGGTTATTGAGGGTAATTTGAGTTACCACCTTATGTTGATATCCTCCAGTTGTATCCTCTTTAGTGATTTTTATTGGTAACCTTGGAGATAGTTCTTTAGTTGTAACTTCGGTGCCTTTTAAATCAAATGTAATGAGTTTATGGCCATCTTCTAATACGTTTAATAAATTATTTTTAGTGTCAATATTCCAATAAGAAGGGCTATACGGTGTATTGTTTATTTCTTTTATTGTGTCATACCTCATTGCTATTTCAATTAATTTTTCGTATTTCTTTGTGCTCTTAAAATAGTTAACGAGATTTTCAAAACATGATACTTGTATTGATTTATCGGGCTTTAACCAAATGCTGGTATTCTTTTGTTTTTTAATAAAAGCCAAGAAATTTCCCTGCCAGTCTATTTTGCAGATACGATCATTTCCATAATCAAATATATATAAAGCGCTGGTGTCCACCGCAAAACCTTCAGGGTAAACAAATTCATCCGCTACTATGTTGCCCAAATTGTATGGCTCTTTTTGTAGGGGTATTTCACAAAGTACGTTTACTTTGTTGTCATAAACCCTGTATTTTAAATTTTTATTGCATCCAATTAATAGAAAGCAGGCCAGAGTAAATATTATTTTCTTATTCATATTGCTCCTTTTTGTTAAAGATTCTCAAGCTTCTTTCATGGACAGGGCGATGCGCTTGCGCTCTAAATCCACCTCCAGCACTTTGACCTTGACCTTTTGGCCCACCTTGACCACCTCCTTGGGGTCACGCACATATTTGTTGGCCAGCTGTGAGATATGCACCAATCCGTCCTGATGGACGCCGATGTCCACAAAGGCCCCGAAATTGGCCACATTGGTGACCACGCCCTCCATCACCATTCCGGGTTTCAGGTGGCTGATCGCGGTAACGCCCTCCATAAAATTGGCCAGTTCGAATTTATCCCGGGGATCGCGCCCCGGTTTCTTGAGTTCCGACAGGATATCGTTCAGGGTGGGAAGGCCCACCAGATCGGTGACGTATTTTCTGGGGTCGATCTGGTCGGCCAGCAAGGCGTTGCCCACCAGCAGATCCGTTTTGGTCTTCAGGTCCCTGGCCATCTGCTTGACCAGGGCGTAGCTTTCGGGATGAACTGCCGAGTTGTCCAGCGGATCGGCGCCGTCTCTGATGCGCAGAAAACCGGCCGCTTGCTCGAAGGCCTTGGGCCCCAGCCGGGCCACCTTCAGCAGCGCTTTGCGGTTCTTAAAGGCGCCGTTCTCATCGCGATATTTGACGACGTTCTTGGCCATGCTCTCGCTCAGGCCGGAGACGTATGCCAGCAGGGAATAGGAGGCCGTATTTAGGTCCACCCCAACGAAGTTGACGCAGGACTCCACCGTCTCCTGCAGGGCCTGCCGGAGTTTGGGCTGGTTGACGTCGTGCTGGTACTGCCCCACCCCGATGGACTTGGGATCTATTTTTACCAGCTCGGCCAGCGGGTCCTGTAATCTTCTGGCGATGGAGATGGCCCCCCGCACCGAGACATCCAGGTCGGGAAATTCCTCGCGGGCCAGATCCGAGGCCGAATACACCGAGGCCCCGGACTCGCTGACCACCACCGGCTGAAGTTTTAAACCCTGATTATCCTTGATCACCTCCCGGACAAAGGCATCGGTTTCGCGCGAGGCGGTGCCGTTGCCGATGGAGGCTAGTTCCATTCTATGCTTTTTTGCCAGGGCGGCCAGGGTCTTGGCCGCCTCCTGTTTTTGGGCGGCCGAGCTGTGGGGAAAGACGGTGGCGTATTCCAAAATTTTCCGGTCTCGTCCACCACCGCGATCTTGCAGCCGGTGCGCAGCCCGGGATCTATTCCCATTATCGCCTTGGATCCGGCCGGCGGGGCCAGCAAAAGATTCCGCAGATTCTCGGCGAACACCCTTATGGCCTCGATGTCCGATTTCTCCTTGATCTCGGAACGCAGCTCCACCTCAATTGAACTGTTCAGATAAACCCGGTAGGCGAAGCCGATGACCTCGGTCAGATAACCTGCCTGAGCATAGGAGCTGTCGTTGATGAATCTTTTTAGCAGATATTCATTTATCTCACCGGCCGGGGCTTCCAGGCCGGCCGTCAGCACCTCCTCGGTCTCACCGCGCATGATGGCCAGGAAACGGTGGGAGGGGATGCTTTTAAGCGGCTCCTTGAAATCATAGTATTGGTTGAATTTGGTCTTCTGCTCCTGGAATTCCTCTTTTACCCGCGAGGTCAGGATGCCCTTGGCCAGGGTGACCTCCCGGATGAACTTGCGGACCTCGGCATCGTCGGATATCAGCTCGGCGATGATATATTTGGCTCCGTCCAGCGCCTCCTTTGTGTTATTCACACCCAGAGCGGGATCGACGAATTTCTCGGCCAGTTTTTCCGGGACGATGCTTTGTCCCTGCAGCCACAGCTCCATAGCCAGCGGCTCCAATCCTTTTTCCTTAGCCGCCATGCCCTTGGTCTTCCGTTTGGGCTTGTAGGGCAGGTAAAGATCCTCCAACTCCTGTTTGACTAAGCAGGCTTCTATTTTTTCTTTTAGTTCTTCGCTGAGCTTGCCCTGTTCCTCGATGCTTTTAAGGATGGCGGCCCGGCGCCCCTCCAGTTCCTTGATGTAATCGAAGCGATCGCGGATATTCCTGATCTGGACCTCGTCCAGCAGCCCGGTCTTTTCCTTGCGGTAACGGGCGATGAAGGGGACAGTGGCCCCCTCATTAAATAGTTCCAGGGTGTTGCTGACCTGGAAAGCCTGAAGCCCCAGTTCGCGGGTGATAGCCTGGGTTATTTGAAGCTCGTTAAGCATAGCGCCTTTCGTGTTATGTTAGCCGTCTCACAATTATAATCCATTTTGGCGGTGATTTCATCAAAGAAAACATCTGCGGTTGAAAATTCTTCTTGATAATTTTGTGTTTTTGGGTTACATTTATAACATTATCTGCGTCCGGAGCCTTTGACAATAAACCATCCCGAAGAGGTAAAAATGGAATTCGAAACCGAACAACACTACAAGGCGGGCCTGGAACTGTTTTCCAAGGGCCGCTACGGCGAGGCCATTCAGGAGCTAAAGCGGGCGATCAAGCTGTCGCCCAAGTTTCCGGACCTCCAAAACCAGCTGGGAATGTCCTACCATTTCAACGGGCAGTTCGAGGAGGCGGTAAAAGGCTTCCATGCCGCCATTGAGCTCAATCCCCGCTATGTGGAGGCCTACCTGAACCTGGCCATCAGCCTGAATGAGCTGGGGCGCTACGAGGATGCGGTGAAGTACTTCAACAAAGCCTCGGAGGCCGAGGATATCAAGGACGGGCTGACCCTCAGCATCCGCAACCGGCTGGCCGAGACTCATACCAAGCTGGGGATCACCTACAGCGACATCGGCTATCATTACGAAGCGGTGGAGGAATTCGGCAAGGCCCTGAGCATCAACCCCCATTACCCCGACATCCGGCTCCGGCTGGCCAAGAGCTACTTAAGCCTGAACAATTTTCACAAGACCATCGGCGAGATAGAGATCATTTTGTCCTCCAACCCCAATTACATCGAGGCCATGATCCTGCTGGGGGTGGCTTATATGAAGGACGACCAGAAGGAGCTGGCCCGGGAGCAGTGGAATAAATGCTTGGAGATCGACCCCAACAATATCCGGGTAAAAACCTACCTGGCATTGATGGACAAGGAGAAATGACCGAAGGACGAAAGAAGGGGGCCTGAAATTTCAGGCCCCCTTCTTTTTTGCCGCCGCGGCCAGCGACAGCATCTCTCTGAGAGCATAGTGCCACTGGCTGCAGTCGGCATCGGGCGGCCTGGCCCGGCAGCCGCCCAGGCACCAGGGCAGGATGTTGCACATCCGGCAATGGGCCTCATGGTAAGGGTCCCAGTCCAGCCAGCGGAAATTCTGGGGGGCCATCGGATCATCTGTATCCTCCGGCAGCATTTTCTTCGGGCCCCCCAGATCATCCCAGCATCTATAGCTGTTCCCGGCGGCGTCGATTATGAAGCTCTGGGGGTCGGTCGCCTGGCAGGACACCAGTTTGGGGCGGGGCAGATTCTCAACCGTGAAGCCTGCTTCCAGCAGGCGGTTGATGTCCCCCACCTCCTCGTCCTCCAGATTTGGCGCGCTGTGGCACAAATGGTTGACATTCCGGCAGAGTTTCCCCCCGGGGATATTTTTTATGAATCTGATCCGTGATCTCGGAGGAAGTTTATCAATTTTTTTTAAGATCCCGGCGATGTCTCCCAGCAGAACGACCGGGGCCGCAGGCAGATTATTAAGGTCGACAGATTCGATGTTCAGATACAATTCGTTCTCCCGGGACAGGGCGGTCAATCGATTGGCCGGGCCGCCGCCGCTGCTGATGGTGCGGTAGGAATATTCGAAACCAAATTGCCGCGCCAGCTCGGCCAGCTTTTTATCGAAATCCAGCACCATCTTCCAGGCCAGGGCCGGCTGGCCGCCCCACCAGTTGATGCGCAATTGCTTCAGGCCCGGCGTTCGCCCGGATATCAGCCGGAATATCTTCTCCAGGGCCGGAGCCGTCAGATCGGAGCGGCTGTCCTGATAGGGACAGCCGGGGCAGTTCTGGTCGCAGCGGGTGGTGGGGTTGATCCACAGCTCTAGGCGGCTGCGGTCGAAGCGGTGCAGGTGGCTAAGCACCTCGATCTGCTTCAGTTCGTCACGGTTGTCATCGATCAGGAATTCCATTTTGTCCAGATCGGCCACCAGCTTGGCTACCGATGGATCCTTCTGGTTGATCAGATTATAGGTCAGGGGCAGGGACAGTCCGCCGTAGACCGCAGACTGGGCATTGTCCAATTCCAAAAACCGATGGTGCCAGGAATTGTACAGCAGCTGCGGCAGATTGCGGCGCCAGATGATATGATTGTAGCGGGAAGCTTTCATCATTTACCTTTAAAGCTAAAACGCAAGGCTGGTGATATCACCAACCTTGCGAAAAGAAGTGATCCTGGTATATTATTTGACCGGTCCTGGCGCCGGCTGAACCGGGCGGGCTAGGAGTGCTTTCAGGTCCTCCTGGTTGTCGGTGTGGCCGAGGGCCTCCTCGGGGGTGACCACCTTGCGCCGCACTAGGTCGGCCAGCGAATAATTGAGGGTGGTCATTCCCTGTTTCATGCCCATCTGAATGGCCGAGGGTATCTGGGAGGTCTTGGCCTCCCGGATCAGATTCCGGATGGCGCTGTTGACCAGCATGATCTCGTAGGCCATCACCCGCCCGTTGCCGTCGGCCCTCTTCAGCAGCACCTGGGAGATGACGCCCAGCAGGTTTCCCGACAGCTGCATCCGGACCTGGGTCTGCTGGTGGGGCGGAAAGACGTCCACTATCCGGTCGATGGTCTGCATGGCGTCGGTGGTGTGCAAAGTGGAGAGCACCAAATGCCCGGTCTCGGCCGCGGTAATGGCCAGGGAGATGGTCTCCAGATCCCGCATCTCGCCCACCACGATCACGTCGGGATCCTGGCGCAGTACGCTCTTAAGGGCGTTGGTGAAGGACAGGGTGTCCTTGCCCACCTCGCGCTGGTTGATCTCGGCCTTGAGGTCCTGATAGACGAACTCGATGGGGTCCTCGACGGTGATGATATGGCATTCCTGGTTGGCGTTGCGGGTGTTGATCATCGAGGCGATGGTGGTGGATTTTCCGCAGCCGGCCGGCCCGGTAACCAGCACCAGTCCCCGGGGGCGCATGGCCAGGTTCTTGGAGATGATGGGCAGGCCCAGCTCATCCATGTTGGGGATCTTGTTGGGGATCAGCCGGAATACCAGGCCGAACTCCCCGCGCTGAATGAAGGCCGAGGCCCGGAAGCGGCAGAGGTTGGCGATGGAACAGGAGATATCCAGCTCCTTGTCACGGCGGAAGCGCTCCAGCTGCTCCTTGGTCATGATCTCCACCGCGAAGCGCTTGGTGTCCTCGGAATTGAGCGGGGGAAGCTCCAACGCCACCAGGCTTCCCTGCAGGCGCATCATGGGGTTGTTCCCCACCTTCAAAATCAGGTCGGAAGCGCCCTTCTGGTATATCATGTATAAAAGTTCGGGAAGCTGCATATCATCTACCTATCGACTGTTCCAGTTCCTGGGGATTGGACGACTTGGCCAGGGCGTCGTCCAGGGTGACGGTGCCACTGCGCACCAGGTCCTTGAGGGCCTGATCCAGGCTCTGCATGCCGAACTTGGCGCCGGTCTGGATCAGCGAATATATCTGGGGGGTCTTGCCGTCGCGGATGACGCTGCGAACCGCCGGGGTGCACACCATGATCTCGAAGGCCCCGGCCAGTTTGTTCTTGCCCACCGCCGGAAGCAGGGCCTGCGATATCACCGCCTGAAGCACGGTGGCCAGCTGGACCCGGGCCTGGGCCTGGGACTCCGGTGGATAGGTATTGATGATGCGGTCCACCGTCTGGGCGGCGTCGGTGGTGTGCAGGGTGGCCAGCACCAGGTGGCCGGTCTCGGCTGCTGCGATGGACAGCGACATGGTCTCGTAGTTGCGCATCTCTCCCACCAATATCACGTCGGGGTTCTGGCGCATGACATGGCTCAGGCCGGAGGCGAAGCTGGGGGTGTCGGACCCCACCTCGCGCTGTTCGATCACCGATTGGTTGTCCTTGTAAAGGAACTCGATGGGATCCTCCAGGGTGATGATATGGGCTTTGCGCTGCTGATTGATGTGCTCCACCATGGCCGCCAGACTGGTGGATTTCCCGGAGCCGGTGGGTCCGGTGACCAGCACCAGGCCACGGGGCATCAGGGCCAGATCCTTCAAGATGGGCGGCAGACCCCACTCCTCGATGGTCTTTATTTTTAGCGGTATCACCCGCATCACCGCGCCGGCGTAGCCCCGCTGGCGGAAGGAGTTCACCCGGAAGCGGGCCACCCCCGGCAGGCCGAAGGCGAAATCCAGCTCCAGATCCTGGTCGAATCTTTTCTGCTGTTCGACATTCATGATGCTGAACAGCAGGGCCCGGGTGTCGTTCTCGCCCAGCACCGGGAATTCGCTGCGCACCAACCTTCCGCCGATGCGATAAATAGGCGGCTCCCCGACCCGGATATGCAGGTCGGAGGCCTCCCGCAACACCAGCTCCTCCATGAGCTGATCCATCTGCGGTAATTGGGGATTGCTGTTGGTCATTAAAAAATCAGGAATAGTTTATGATTTAATCCCTATTAAAACTGCCCACCCACAGTTGTATATAAAGACAATATACAGCAAATTTTGTACCAGCCGGCAATTTGCTGTTGAGAATTCTTATCAAGCAGACTGTTATTGCAGTTTAACCCCTTTTTAACAGGATAATGACTTGGCCTGATAAATGTATTGCGATGTTTCTTTAGGCGAGGTTATGCAAACTACAACAGAATCTGACATTATGCAATATTGTTCGCTTTCGTATTGCAATGCCTGGTTGCCGTTTTTATCAGGGGCAACTTGGTGCCGGTGGAGGGAATCTCCGCCAGCAGCCCGACCATTGAATCATTCGGCGGCGGATGCGCCGTCGCAGGGCTGTCACTAAGACTGCCGGCACAGAACCCCCATAAGCATACTTGGTGCCGGTGGAGGGAATCGAACCCCCATGGTATTGCTACCGGTGGATTTTGAGTCCACTGCGTCTACCAGTTTCACCACACCGGCCCAAAAGATGCCTAAGGATAGCAAAAGAAGCCGGTTTTGTCAATCAGTAATTGCGGTAAACACCGGGCAACATATCGGCAAAAATATCCTTATATATTTACCGATTATTAAAATGAAAGTTGCCTTTGATATTTCGGTGTGCTATCATATTCAAATATGAATAACGTTTATATTCACATTCCGTTCTGCCTGGCCAAATGCGGGTACTGCGGTTTCAATTCCCGCCCGCTTGTTTCCGAATCGGAGGCCGGGGATTATTGCCAGGCTCTGATGAAAGAGATTGCAAATTGTAAAATGAAAAATGACAATTTGGAAACAGTCTGCTTTGGAGGAGGAACGCCCAGCCTGCTTTCGGCGACTCAACTATCAGAGATATTGGGAGCGGTCCAAGAAAAGTTCGGGCCGGTCAGCGATGGTTGCGAGACGACCATCGAGGCCAACCCCGGGACGGTGGATATCTACAAACTGTCCGATCTGCACGAGGCCGGCTTCAACCGGCTAAGCCTGGGGGTGCAATCATTCGATCCCGATCTTTTAAAATTGATGGGCCGCCTCCACAATCCGGAGCAGGCCGTAAAAGCTTTTTATGATGCCCGGCAAGCTGGTTTCAGAAATATCAGCTTGGACCTGATCTTTGCCCTGCCGGGGCAGGGATTGTCCGGCTGGGAAGACGATCTTAAAAAAGCCCTGGAACTGGGGCCGGAACATATCTCGCTTTACTCCTTGACCTATGAGCCGGAGACCGAGTTCACCAGGCAAAAGGGCCAGGGCCGGCTCACTCCGGCGCCCGAAGAGCTGGAGGAGGAGATGTATCTGGCGGCCATCGAGACCATGGGCTCCGCCGGGTATGCCCATTACGAGGTATCCAACTTCGCCAGAAAGAATTATCGCTCCCGGCATAATCTCAACTACTGGGTCGGTGGGGATTATCTGGGCTCCGGGGCCGGGGCTCATTCCCATATTGACGGGAAACGCTGGTCCAACTTCAAGGAGGCCGATAAATATATCTCTGCGCTAACAAAAGGGAACAGCCCGGCCGAGATGGAAGAGAATCTTACCCGGGAGCAGAGGATATTCGAAGCCATATTTCTGGGTTTAAGGATGGTTGAGGGGATAGCTGTCAGGGAATTTGAAAAAAAGTGGGGGATAAAGCCCAGGGAATATATGCCCCAGGTGTGGCGCAAGCTGGAGGAGAATTATTACCTGGAGAAGGAGGGCGGCCGGGTTAGGCTGAACATCGAAGGGCTGCTGCTGTCGGATACGATTCTGGCGGACTTCGCCCCGTAGGGGATATTGCCCATGAAACACACGAAAATTTCTAAAATATTTTAGTGAGGTTTGGTGTATTTATTGGGGAATCCAGGCTTTTTTCACACAGAGACACTGGGGCACAGAGTTTCTTTTCCTGGGTTGAATAGTCATTGCGAGGAGGCTATTCTGTTTGCAAACGAAGCAATCCAGGGACCCGTTAACCACCAAGGCACCCCCGCCCCTCTCCTGATAAATCAGGCGAGGGGATAGTCATTGCGAGAAGACACTTGCTTTCGTGTCATTCCTGTGAAGACAGGAATCCATCTAAAATAATAAAGCCCCGCCGATTGGTGGGGCTTTATGTTTATTTAAGAAAATTTAAAAGAAAGAAGGGAGCGCGAAATCAACTAGTTCTTTTATTATGGAGGACATAAACATGTTTTTTAGCGTTCCAAATATATAAATAATATGGGACATACGCAGGGTGATTAGTAATAAATTCTATTAAAGGATATGTTTCACCTTCACACCAATAAAAGTTTACACTAGCTTCTGTAATATCTGTATATTTTATTGAAATTGAATCTATAGATAATTCGTATGAAAGGGTAGTATCAAGAGGCGACCATATATTTTGTGGCATTTGAACAAGCCATGTATTCTTTTTATTTTCTTGTGACAAAATAAGGTACCAATTATATTTATCCCATGTAAGCACATGATAGATATTCTCATTTCCTTTCAGTAAATCACTTTCAATGCCAAGTTCTTTGGGATTGTTTATTATCTCCCAGCCTTTGTAATCTGTGAAGGCTGCTGTTTCATAATGAGGGGTTAACCACCATTCAAGAAATGCCTGTTGACTTTTATGGTGTTTAAGTTTTGGTTTCATTGTAGAACATGAAACGCTCAAAGTAAATATAATAAAAGAAATCGTACACGTAACAATAACTCGTTTCATAAATCCTCTATTTAAATTTAATGTTGAACTTTAGCATGTAAACAACAGCATTTTATTCCAAAGTCACAATCCTGTCAAGGACATTTTTAATATATTTCCTATAATGAAATAAAAGAAGCCCCGCTGGTTGGCGGGGCTTCCTAATAAACGCAGCGATGCTATGAATAACATCGCTGGTGCATTCAACAAGGCCGAGATATCGGCCTTTGATGATAACCAGCGATAGCCTTTAGGCTATCGCTGTAGATTAAATATCTACCCTCTCCGTCCCGGACGGCCGCTGCCCGGTTTGTGGCTGGCGTGGGTGGTCTTGGGGGCGGCCGCTGGGGCCTGCTTGGGCCGCTGGCCGGCTTGCGATACCCGTTGTGGCCGTTGCCCGGAGCGCCCCTGCTGGGGCTTCCGTCCGGTCCGGCGACGGTGTTCGCTGACCGCTTCGTGTACCGACATCTCCGACTTATAAGGATGCTCGCTTACCACCGGAATGGACTTATCCAAAAGTTTCTCTATCTCCCGCAAATCCCCCCGCTCCTCGGCATCGCAGAAGGTGATAGCGCTGCCTATGGCCCCGGCCCGGCCGGTCCGCCCGATGCGGTGGATGTAGGCCTCGGCCTGCTGGGGTACGTCAAAATTCACCACGTGGGAGATGGCGTCGATATCGATCCCCCGGGAGACGATATCCGAGGCCACCAGCACCCGGATGGAGCCGTCCTTGAACCCGGCCAGCACCCGTTCCCGGGCTCCCTGGGATTTGTCCCCGTGGATGGCCGAGGCCGGAATGCCGTCGGATGTCAGCTTTCGGGCCACCCGGTCGGCCCTGACCTTGGTGCGGGTGAACACCAACGCCCGGGTAAAAATCTCATCCGATAACAGATGCTTGAGCAGATCGGGCTTGTCGTTCCGCTCCACAAAATATACCGATTGCTCCACCGTCTCGGCGGCAGAGGTGTCGGGCGTCACCGAGATGGACACCGGATTGTCCAGAATGCTTCCGGCCAGATGGCGAATCTCCGAGGGCATGGTGGCCGAGAAGAACAGGGTCTGCCGGCGGATGGGTACCTTGGCCACGATCTTGCGGATGTCGTTGATGAAACCCATGTCCAGCATCCGGTCGGCCTCGTCCAGCACCAGGATCTCCACCTTGTGCAGCAGGATCAGCCGCTGGTTCATCATGTCCAATAACCGTCCGGGGGTGGCCACCAATATATCCACCCCGCCTTTCATGGCCTTCTGCTGATGCCCCTGAAAGACCCCGCCGTAGATCACGGCATAGCGCAGACCGCTGTGGCGGCCGTAGGCGGCGAAGCTCTGGCCGATCTGGGCCGCCAGTTCCCGGGTGGGGGTCACTATCAAAGCCTTGATGTCGCGGAACTGCTGTCCCACCACTTCCGGGCGGGTCAGCTTCTGCAATATGGGTAGGGCGAAAGCAGCGGTCTTGCCGGTGCCGGTCTGGGCGCAACCCAGAAGATCCTTGCCGGACAGGGCCAGCGGGATGGTCTGCTGCTGGATGGGAGTGGGATCGGCGTAGCCCTCCTCATTGATGGCCTTCAGCAGGAACGGGGCTAGGCCCAACTGGTCGAACTTAAGCTGGGGCCCGGTAGGCGCCGCCGGCTTTTTATGCTGCTGGGGCGGATGGTGAACCACTGCCGCCGGACGGTGAGTATCCGTTCTTGGCTGGGTATGCGGCCTGGGATGTTCCGGTTTGCGATAGGTGGCCGTCCGGGGAGTTTCCGTCCTGGGCTGGGGATGCGGCTTGGGGTGTTCCGGCTTGCGATAGGTCGCCGGCCGGGGAGTTTCGGCCCTGGGCTGATGATGCGGTTTGGGATGGTCCGGTCTTCGGGCCGCTGCCGGCCGGGGAGGCTGTTGGTGGGGCCGCCGGTTTTGCCCGCCGGAATGGCGAACGGTGGTCCGCTCCGGGGCATGGTGCCGGGCGGCCGGTTTATGATCGGTCTTCTCGGGCTCGGCCGTTTCTTTTTTCTTTCCCTTGAACAGGGACAATAATTTTCTTAAGGGCATAGATTCTTTCTTTAATTTGATGGATTGAGAACTCAGAGCAACTAACCACTGAAACTTGAAAATTCTGAAAAACACGGAATGAGGTATGATAAATCTGGTGCTTTTATTAGGTAATTTAATGTTTCCGTGGGGAAGGTGTTTTTACGGAGGTCTTTGTTCGGTTAATGATTTTGATGGGTTTTTCCAGTTTTACTCCGGGGCATTTGGTGCATTGCAGGCAACGGATGCAGTCGGCCGAGGCCGGATCCCGGGTGATGTCCATGTCCACCGGGCACAGCTTTTTGCAGTCGACATTTTCCGAGGTTTCGTACTGATCCACTTTTATCTGCAGCAGGGAGATCCGGCTGAACATTCCGAAGATGCCCCCCAGCGGGCAGATATAGCGGCAGAACGGCCTTTTGATGTAAATAGCGGCGGCGATGGTCAGGGCCAGAAGGAAGATCTTCAGCCAGAAAAAGTTTCCCACCATTCCCAGGGCGTCGAAAGGCTGGCCTGGCAGTTTTATCTTCAGCAGGGCGGCGGCTACATAGGGTATCCCGGCCTCGATGGTCCCCACCGGGCAGAGCTTGGAGAACCAGGGCTCATGGGTCAAGGCCGGGATGATGACGGCCACCCCGAACAGCGACACATAGCGTCCCCAGCCCAGCCAGGAAGGCGGATCGAATTTCTTCTTTCGGATCCTGGCCAGAATATCCTGGAACAACCCGAAGGGGCACAGATATCCGCAAGCCCAGCGTCCCACTAATGCCCCGATCAGGAAAAGGATGCCCAGCAGGAAGAAGGGGAACACTCCGATGATCACGAAGTGCTGCAGGGTTCCGATGGGGCAGGCGAACACCGACAACGGGCAGGCATAGCAAGTCAGCGTCGGGCAGGGGATATACTTCAGAACCGGCGCCAGGAAATACGAAAAGGTGAGGACGGTGGCCGCTATCTGAACATAGAGCCGTTTGGTTCTGGTGGTAAGCTTGGAGAACATGGTGTAATGATAAGGGATAGCGGCTGTTTTGTCAATCAACAAATGGGTCCATAAGCGAGTGGCCAGATCGACCCCCTGACCTCACGCTTCCCTCTCCTAATGCTTTAGGAGAGGGGTAGGGGAGAGGTTTTAAAAAAGAAAATAGTAAACGAACGTAGCAATTTCCGGCTACTTCCCCTCACCCTTACCATACCTATTATGAAAGGCGAATTCCTCCGGGGGCTTCCGGGGCGGCCGCTCCTTCTCTCCCTTGGCCTGATCGGGGCTCAGCCTGGGCCCAATCTTCTCCGCGTGCTTTCCCACATTGACCAGGGTGATCACAGTCATTTCCTCGGGTATTGCCAATATTTCTTTGACCTTTTCCGGATCGAACCCGGCGATGGGATGGGCCACCAGCCCCAGCTCGGTGGCCCGCAGGATCAGATGGGCGGCGGCCATGCCGGTGTCGAACAGATAATATTCCCGCCCGTCCTTGATGACGCAGTCATCGTCCTTTTTAGCGACCACGGCGATGATCATCGAGGCGTCGTAGGCCCACTCGTTGCCCTTGGACAAGGCGCCGTGCATTTTTTCCAGCGTTTCCTTCTCATAAACGAACACGAAACGCCAGGGCTGTTTGTTGAAACAGGAAGCGGCCAGGCCGGCGGCCTTGGTCAGTTCATTTATCAGTTCAGCGGTGATGGCCACCGGGTCCAGCGACCGGTAGGCCCGGCGGGTTTGAATGGCGGTTACGACGTCCATGATATCCTCCATTTATTTGTATACTAGCATTATACACCCGATTAAAGAAAAAACAAGAGCCTGAATGACACCTGAATGACATTAGAAAACGCCGGCATTTTTTGGTTTGCATCATTTGATCATTTCCAGGGTTATCCCTTCCGGCAGGCCCTGCGGGAAGCGGGCGAACAGTTTAAGTTCTGCGAATGTCATTACCTGGCTGTTCATTTCATAGGCCTGGGAGGCCTCAACTGCGATCACGGTTGTGGCTATTAAGTTTATAGGAGCGGTAAAAATAAAAAACATGCCATGAGAAAGTGATCCCAGTGTGTACAGGGGCACCGCCCAGCCATAATTCTTGCCGTTGGCGTATCTTATGGAAAACGACTTTATATCTGCCAAAGGGGATAAAAAACAATGGGAAAGATTTTCTATTTCCTCACGGACCACCAGCCCGGAATCGCCCACCGCTATCAGCTCCCCGGCATATATCTTTCCACTATAAGTGCTGATCTCAATATAAGAGCCATAACTCTCCTCGCCGATCATCTCGTGTTCCGGCAGATAACTGATCGGACCGGCGCAGGAGGCGGCCAGGGCGGCCAAAATAAGGGCCGCCCAGAGTATGTTATTTTTTATCATAATAACTGAACATCCTATGATCTATTTTTGTATTCCAGAATTCCCTTTCCATCACCGTTTCATAGCGCTTGTAATCGGCGGCCTCCTCCTTAAGATACATCTTGGGCACCATCAGCATTCGGGCCAACTTGCCCAGGTCCTTCTCCTTGATCCAGCTGCTGCGCATCCATTCCAGATAGTATCCCTTGGAATACAGAAACAGTTCATAATCAGCCGAATCATCGGGCAGCATAAAGTCAAACCGCCGGATGTCGCCCGGCATGGATATTATGGGCCGGCTGAAATTGTCTGCCGACGAAAGAGCCGGTTCCTGTCCCGTCTTGAAATATTCGATCTTTTCCGGGGGAAGAATGACCGCTTCGGCCGGTCCGATGATCTCAGCCAGGGCCAGGTAATCTATTCGCCACAGACCCCGGTTCAAGACCAGCTTGACCTTTAAATTACCCTTGAAGTCAGAAAGGCCTTTGTTGAAAGGCAGTAATTGATGATTGAAGGCGATGGGCCCGGTTTCGTAGAAGCCGCCCTGCTTTACCCATTTATCGGTTCTTTGATCCCACAGGTAAACCTCAATATCGCCCAGCTCCCGGCGGATCCCGCCCAGATCCTTTTTTTGACCGGCTCTTTTTTCCATCTCGGCAAAGACGCTGCCCATCTCATCGCCCATATACCCAAAGGCACTGTAGATCAAATAGGTGGTCATCATGGTCTGCCTAAAACTTATCACCAGGCCGGCCTGGTTTAGATCAGCCGGATCGAACGACAGTATTATTTCCTCCTTGCTGCTCATGTTCTTGGGGTCGGCCAGGCTGAAGCGTTCCACCTTGTCGGCATTCTCCAGAAGGGTGGCGCAGTCACCCTCGCCGGCCAGGGCGCTTTTAGGCGGCAGGGGCTGGCGGCAACGAAAGAAATCGTTCTGCGGTGTGTGGAAGATCCTTTCTCCCTCCTTGCGGGGAACAGCATAAATCCTGACATCTTTGACCACGTGGGTTTCCATGGCCTCGTTCTTCATCTTAAGGGATATTTTCCGGTTGACGATCCGGCCGTTATTCAGTGCGTCAATATCCGAGCTCTCCAGCGAGGGGGCGATGGAGTTGGAAAAACCCTCGGCATCGGAGTAGAAAACATTTTCATCACTGCCCAGATAGAAGGTGGGGCAGGAACCGAAACAGGCCTTGGGGTTGGTCAGGCAATAAATGGCCAGGATGATATCCAGTCCGGCCAGAATGGAAAGAGCCGCTACCCGCTCGTTCTCCGGACCCACCAATTTCTGGTTGGTCTCAAATACCGCCACGCTGTCGATGTCTATGGTAAGCCGTCCCTGCTGTTTACTGTTTCGGTTGAAATCATAGCGGTCCCCCTCGCCCACTAAAAACTGGTAAACGGTATCGACCCGCCAGGTATTTCTTAAAATACAGATATCCCCGTTTTTAAGATGAGCTTTCAAAAAAGGTTTGGCGGCCAGATTTTCCGTATCATGCAGCAGGGCATTGGCCCGGGAGTAATCCTTCCTGAAGCCATAGTGCCGGGCACAGGTGATTACGATCAGGGCCAGGCAAAGCAATGAAATTCCCATGATGATTGTTTTTTTCATCTTGTATGGTTCAATTAATAGTTTATTATATTGAGCGTATTCTACATTCATCCGGTGGCCATGTCAAGAAAAATAATAGAAAAAGCCGCCAGTTCAGGCGGCCTTATTTGCTATCAGGAATTTATTTTGAGAGCACTTTGATTATCTCTTTGATATCCGGTAGTTCTTTTATCGGGTAAACTTTTATCCAGATCACCTGTCCGAACTCGTCAATGATGATATTGGCCCGTTCGGAGAAGCCCTCCTTCTCCCGGAACAGGCCGTAGGCCTTGGCCACCTTGCCGTGCGGCCAGAAATCAGCCAGCATCCGCAGGTTTCTTGCCTTCAGCGTTTTGGCCCAGGCGTGTTTGGAGGGAACGGTATCCACGCTGAGTCCCACCGGCATGGTGTTGAGCAGGTCGAAGGTCTTGAGATTCTTCTCCAGCGATTGCATCTGCCTGGCGCAGACCTTGGTCCAGGCCAGCGGATGGAAGGACAGCAACACCTTGCGCCCCTTGAAAGCACTCAGTTTGAATTCGGCATTGTGCTGATCCCGTAAAATAAAATCAGGGGCCTTCTGGCCGATCTTGATCACATTCTCTCCTTTTGCTTTTCCTGTTAAGATTGATCCCTTAAGTGAATCCTGTAAATCCTGTCAAAAAAAGGCATCCTATTCCAGCCCGATACAGGAATAGCAGATGGCCCTGGCGTTGATGTAAAGGGGCCTCAGCTCTTTCCGAAAAACGCCTGCGGCAATAGCTGCAATAGAAATGATCAAGATAATTATTCCGACGGTTCTTTTCATGGCTATTTCCCGGAAAGATAATCGTCCAGCTTCTTGGTCTTATAGGCTTCGGTGGATACATAGGCCAGGATCTTTAAAAATACCGGGGCCTCGATATAACCCGGCAGAATGCCGATCACCTTCCCGTCGCTGTCCATGAACAGGGTGGAGGGAAATCCGCTGACCTTCATGTTTATGGTGAAATCCGACTGGGCCATGGTCTTTCCTAGGTAGGTGATCTTTTCCGAGCTCTCGCCGTTTATTTTGGCAATGACGAAATTCTCCTTCAGGGCCGCTGCCACCGAAGAATCGGCGTAGGTTTTATCGTCCATCACCTTGCACCATTTGCACCAGTCGGTATAGAAGTCAACCACCACATACTTCTTGTCGGCGGCGGCCTTTTCCATGGCCTGGTCGAAGGCCAGCCACTCGGCTTTGGCCTGAACGGATTTGACATCATCCTTTTCGGCTTTCTTGTTGCCGGCGCAGGAAATTCCGGTGGTCAGCGATAAGGCCAGGATCAGCAGGGGGAGGTATCTATTCATTGATTGCTCCTATGGTTTTTTTATTTAGGTTACTTGTTGAGGCCGGACATCAGCAGCCCGCCGATGACTGCCCAGACCAGGGTGCTGATCCAGGGGTTGGCGGCCATGGGGCAGGCCCCGGTGCGGCAGCCGACGAATTTATAATATAAAAAGCCCAAAGCCGCTCCTCCGACAGCCCCCAGAATGATCTTTAATATCGGATGCATCAGCTTACCACCCGGCTTTCTATTTTCATCTTGACCCCGTTCTGGATGGTGGCCGAGACCGAGCAGTATTTTTCCTTGGAAAGCTGGATAGCTTCCCCCAGCGCCTCCGGCGGGACATGGCCCCGGGCCTCAAAGATAAAATTCATTTCGGTGAATCTTTTGGGATGTTCCTCGGCTCTGGTTCCGTCCATCAGCACCCGGAATCCTACCAGTTCCGCCCGTTTCTTTTTCAGAATGGAGACCACATCCATAGCCATGCATCCGGCCTGGGCGATCAGCAGCAACTGCATGGGGGTGAAGCCCGACGGGGTTCCGTCCTTCTTCGATTCGACTACTATGCCGTGGCCAGCATCGTCGCTGGCGGCGAACTGCAGGTCCTTGACCCAATCCAATGTCAATTGCATATATCTCTTTTATCTTATGATGTGTTTGTGATTAATAATTCTCAGCCAGCACTTCGTAATAGCTCTGGGGATGGGCGCAGGCCGGGCAGGCTTGGGGTGCTTCATTGCCTTCGTAGACGTAACCGCAGTTACGGCAACGCCATTTGATGGGCTTATCTTTTTTGAAAACTTGCTTCTTCTCGATGTTGGCCAGCAGCTTCAGATAGCGGGCCTCGTGTTCCCGCTCCACCTCGGCGATGAACAGGAATATTTTAGCGATCTCGGAAAACCCTTCCTCGTCGGCTATGGCGGCGAACTCCGGGTACAGCTTGGTGTGTTCCTCGTTCTCGCCCTCAGCGGAAGCCTTCAGGTTCTCGGCGGTGGTGCCGATCTTTCCGGCCGGATACATGGCAGTGATTTCAACTCCGCCTCCCTCCAGGAACTTGAAGAATTTTTTG
>JAHJLF010000074.1 GCA_018821925.1 Candidatus Edwardsbacteria bacterium | reverse complement strand
GGCTCTCCGGAATCTCGGAAAGCACCACCGAACACATCAACGAGTTGTTGATGTCATAAAATGCTCCAGCTCTTAATGCCAGCCTGGCGGTCAGGGCCCGGCCCACCTGATCCTCCTGGGCCGGGGTCAGTTCCTTGACCGTGAAACCCAGACCCAGGGAGAGCGATCTTTCCTGGTCGATCTTCCGGGACAGGCCGGCCACCGCGTTGAGGCCGAAGTGGGAAAAGGCCTTCCAGCGTTTGTCACTGGTCAAGGGATATTTCATCACGTAGAACTGTCCCATATTCTCCAGGTTGCGGCTGTTGAAATTGTAAGCCGGCTGGTTGGACCATTCGGCCAGTTCCAGTTTTTGGGAAAAAAAGCGGCAGACCTTCTCGTTGGAGAAAAGGGCTATCCCCAAAGGGTCGAAAAAATAAAGATCGGCGATGGCATCAACCGTTGTCAGTTTATTATTGCGATTCTCCACCATCTCGGAAAGCAGGTGATAGGCTGTCATGCTTACTACCGAGCTTAGCGCCGGATGCGGGAAACGATGATGCCGGTACCATTCCATGGTGGCCCGGTAATGCATGCCGGCTCCCAAGGTGTGCAAAAAATAATTGGGGAAGAATTGCTGTTTTTCGATATTAAGGCTGGTGGGGAAGATCTCGGTAGAAAGGAAACGCTTCCAGCCGAATTGATCGATGGTATTGACGGGATTCCCTATATCACACCACAGGTCTTTCCACCAGGAACGATAAGGGTATTCGAATATCCGACGGTCGGTGTAATTGGGTATCTGCAGTACACCGTATCCGCCGTTGATGATGACGTTAAACGGATCGTAGTTGGCCTGGCTACCGTAGGGCAGGGCCTGGTAGAAATAATAGGTGGTGTCCTGGGCCTGGCTGTTGGAATGCAAGCCTGATATTATGAGGAAAAAAACAAATATCGGCAGTACCTGCCAATATTTAGATATTTTATTTTTTTGCATCATTATTACTCTGGCAATTAAATAGATCCATAATCCTTATTTGTTTTTCGAACGTCCTTGTTGTCATGCGCACCAAAGGCGCATTTCGGTCAAACTTATTTTACTTTCTGTGCTCAACCCGTGAAACTTGTCCTCGACTGTGATCGGGGAACGGGCATCCAGGCATGGATTCCCTCTTTCGAGGGAATGACATATTGCGCTATTTATTCACCGAAGTAATAATATAGATAAATTTACATTTCCTTCTTCAGATACTGTCCGGTATAGGATCTGGCATGGGCGGCCACTTTCTCCGGAGTGCCCTGGACCATAATGCTTCCGCCCTGATCGCCGCCCTCCGGGCCCAGGTCGATGATCCAGTCGGCTGATTTGACCACGTCCAGGTTGTGTTCGATGACGATCACGGTGTTGCCCTTATCCACCAGCCGCTGCAACACCGTCAGCAGCATCTTGACATCCTCGAAATGCAGGCCGGTGGTGGGCTCGTCCAGTATGTAAAGGGTCTTGCCGGTGGCTATCTTGGACAGCTCGCTGGCCAGCTTGACCCGCTGGGCCTCGCCGCCCGACAGGGTGGTGGCCGACTGGCCCAGGTGGATGTAGCCCAGTCCCACGTCGGCCAGGGTCCTCAGCTTGCGGTGGATCTTGGGGATGGCTTCGAAGAACTCCATGGCCTGATCCACCGTCATCTCCAGCACTTCGGATATATTTTTCCCCTTGTAGGCCACCTCCATTGTCTCCCGGTTGTAGCGCTTGCCCTTGCAGACCTCGCAGGGCACATAAACGTCGGGCAGGAAGTGCATCTCGATCTTGACGATCCCGTCGCCCTCGCAGGCCTCGCAGCGCCCGCCCTTGACGTTGAAGGAAAAGCGGCCCACCTTGGATCCCCGCAGTTTGGACTCCTGGGTCATGGCGAACAGCTCCCGCAGGTAGGTGAACAGCCCGGTGTAGGTGGCCGGGTTGGAGCGGGGGGTGCGGCCGATGGGCGACTGGTCGATATTGATGACCTTGTCCAGGTTATGCAGGCCCTCGATCTTCCGGTGTTTTCCAGGTTGGGTGCGGGAGCGGGTGAATTTTTGGGCCAGCGCCCGGTAGAGGATGTCGTTGACCAAGGTGCTCTTGCCGGAGCCGGAGACCCCGGTTACGCCGATCAGCTTGGCCAGGGGAAATTCCACGTCGATATCCTTTAAATTATTCTCCGAGGCCTGGCGCACGATCAGGCTTAAACCGTTTCCCTTGCGGCGCTTGGCCGGGGTGGGGATATGCCGTTTTCCGGCCAGGTATTGCCCGGTCAGCGAGGTTTTGGTCTGCATGATTTTGGCCGGGGTGCCCTGGGCCACGATCTGGCCGCCGGAGGCCCCGGCGCCCGGCCCCAGATCCACGATGTGATCGGCCGCCAGCATGGTCTCCTTGTCGTGTTCCACCACCAGCACAGTGTTGCCCAAGTCGCGCAATTTGGTCAGGGTATTTAAAAGGCGGATGTTGTCCCGCTGGTGCAGGCCGATGGAGGGCTCGTCCAGCACGTAGAGCACGCCGGTCAGGGAGGCTCCGATCTGGGTGGCCAGATGTATGCGCTGGGCCTCTCCGCCGGCCAGCGATTCCGAGGAGCGGTCCAGGGTCAGGTAATCCAGGCCCACGTCGACCAGAAAACCCAGCCGGGCGGTGAGCTCTTTCAGTATCTGCCGGCTGATGGTTCTATCCTTGTCCGACAGATCAAGCCCGTTGCCGAAGAATTTTTTGGCCTGCTTGACCGACATCCGGGAGATATCATTGATGTTCAGTTCCAATACTTTCACCGCCAGGGTCTCCGGCTTCAGCCGGGCGCCGTTGCAGGACGGGCAGGGCAGGATGGACATGTATTTTTCTATATCGTAGCGGATGTAATCGGATTCGGTCTCTTTATACCGGCGCATCAGGTTGGGGATGGCCCCCTCGAATCTCTTGGAGAACTGGTAGATGTTCTGGTTGTTCTCCGACTCGTAGCGCACCTTGATCTCCTTATCGGTGCCGTACAGCACCGTCTGGCGGGCCTTGGGCGTCAGTTCCTTCCATGGCAGGTCCAGGGAGAATTTATAGGTCTTGGAGAGTGCCTCCAGCTGGGTGCCTATCCAATGCCCCATGGGGTCGCCCCAGGCCATTACCGCGCCCTCGTTGATGGTCAGGTCGGGGTTGGGCACCAGTGCCTCGGGATCGATCTCCATCTTGGTCCCCAGCCCGGAGCAGGCCGGGCAGGCCCCGAAGGGGCTGTTGAAGGAGAACATCCGGGGGGTCATTTCGGCGAAGGAGAATTTGCAGTCGGGGCAGGACAGCTTTTCGCTGTATATCTGCTCTTGGGAATCGCCATAGATTACCGTGACCAGGCCGTCGGCCAGCTTTAAAGCTATTTCCAGGGAATCGGCCAGCCGCTTTTGCGATTTGGGGCCGATGGCCAGCCGGTCCACCACCGCTTCGATCTGGTGTTTTTTGTTCTTGTCCAGGGCCGGGACCGCTTCGATCTCATAAAGTTTGCCGTCCACCCGCACCCGAACGAATCCCTCGCGGCGCATTTTGTCAAAGATGTCCTTGTACTCGCCCTTGCGCCCCCGTACCAGCGGAGCCAGTAACTGGACCTTGGCGCCCTCCGGTCGGGTCAAAATATCGTCGGTGATCTGCTGGACGGTCTGGGAGGTGATAGGGCGTCCGCAATGGGGACAGTGGGGCTTGCCGATCCGGGCGAACAATAATCTCAGATAATCATGGATCTCGGTGACCGTGCCCACTGTGGAGCGGGGGTTCTTGCTGGCCGAGCGCTGTTCAATGGCGATGGCCGGTGAGAGGCCGTCGATGAAGTCCACGTCCGGCTTCTCCATCAGCCCCAGGAACTGGCGGGCATAGGCCGAGAGGGATTCCACATAGCGGCGCTGGCCCTCGGCGTAGATGGTGTCGAAGGCCAGGGAGGATTTGCCGGAGCCGGAAAGCCCGGTGATCACCACCAGCTTGTCGCGGGGGATCTCCAGGCTGATGTTCTTTAAGTTGTGCTCCCGGGCGCCTTTTATTATCAGTTTGTCGCGCATAACCTTATAAAATAATTTCTAATAGATATATGTCACACTGAGATGGCTTTTATCCGGCAGGTTGAAGTGTGGATATTGTCATCCTACAGCCTGCCGGTTGATATGAGGTCCCAGGATGACAGGTTAAAAACGGATGTGCAATCGGTAAGTATAACAGCTTTTTATTTGTGTGTCAATTAGGCTGTAAATCGACAAAATACGGGCAAAGATAATAGTTATTTAACCTCTTGCATTTCAAGGCATTTTTTGTTATAATATTCCAGTTGTAAAAATATCTTATTTTTCAACACCAAAATCATTGATGAAAAGCAGAAGCCATCCGCGCCGGTTTCCGGCAGTAGCTTCTCACCCGGCGGCCAAGATCGTTTGCGGCCAGCCGAGGTCAACCAGTCAGGATGAATGACTGTTATGGCGGGTGGCATGTTTTATTTGCCGCCGGCCTTTTTTGTTGCCGTAAATATGTGTCATTCTGAGAACACTTCTAAGCAATACCGGCTGAAGAATGACCATTGCCACCCATTCGACTTGGCAAGCATTACCATCCTCTCAGGGTGACAAAATCTTAGCGTCTTTGTGAGAGTAATATTAGCAACCTAAACACTTTGGAGGGTAACCTTATTCTGAAAGAACACCGAATCAACGAAAGGATCAGAGTCCCCGAGATCAGAGTGATCGGAGCGGAGGGCAACCAGTTGGGGATACTGGAATCCCGCGAAGCCTTAAGGATGGCCGAGGATCAGGGGCTGGACCTGGTGGAGATAGCTCCCGAGGCCAAACCCCCGGTGTGCAAAATAATGGACTATGGAAAGTTCATCTACGCCGAGGAGAAGAAACTTAAGGAATCGCGCAAGAAACAACATCAGACCAAGGTCAAGGAGATCCGGCTGGGGCCGCAGATGGGCATGCATGACTATCAGGTGAAGCTCAACCATGCCAAGGAATTTTTGACCAAGCGGGACAAGGTGAAGGTATCGATGCGCTTCCGGGGGCGGGAGATGGCTCACGTGGACCTGGGCCAGAAGCTGATAGACCGCTTCATAGAGGACATCGCCCCGCTGGCCAATGTGGAACATGCCCCCAAGATGGAGGGCCGGACCATCAACCTGGTGGTGTCCCCCAAGCAAATTTAAAGATATCGCTGAAACATCGCGGCAGTATCCAACGGATACTGCCGGGGCTGTTCATGTCCCGGCGGCAGCATGTTTTACAGAAACAATAAAAAACAAACATCATAAAACCTCAGGAGGTGTTATGCCCAAAATCAAGACCAACAAGGCGGCCGCCAAGCGACTGAAAGGCACCGGCACCGGCAAGATCAAGCGCTCCCGGGCCTGCAAGAGCCACAAGCTGACCGTCAAGAGCCGAAAGAGAAAACGTGTGCTGCGCCAGGACACCCTGGTGGACAAGGCTAATCTTAAACGCATCAAGAGACTTTTACCCAACCTGTAAACCCATCACGGTCTGACGACCTGATTTTGATAGAAAGGATATTTAGGCAGTATGTCCAGAGTTACTACCGCAGTTGCCACCCGGCAGAGAAAGAAAAAGATCTTCAAGAAAGCCAAAGGCTTTTGGGGTGGCCGAAAGAATCTGTACCGCATCGCCAAGGAAGCGGTGATGCGGGCCGGGCAGTTCGCCTATCGCGACCGCCGCAACAGGAAACGGGAGTTCCGCAGCCTGTGGATCGTCCGGGTGAACGCCGCCTGCCGGCTGAACGGCATTTCCTACAATGCCTTCATCAACGGGCTCAAGAAGAACAGCATTGCCATCGACCGCAAGATGCTGGCCGAGCTGGCGGTGCACGATCCGATGGCCTTTACCAGGATCGTGGAAGCGGCCAAGAAGGAACCCGCCACTAAGGCAGTTCCGGTTGAAAAAGGAGCGCCGGAGATCGGCCCCGCCTAAGGGTATTGAGCCGAATCATTTTTTCCGATGAATGATAAACTGGCAATAATAGGAGCCGAAGCCGAAGAGAAGATCTCCGGCTGCCGGTCCCTGGCCGAGTTGGAGGCCCTGAGGGTTCTGTATCTGGGGCGCAAGGGAGAGCTTACCGAACTTTTGAAATCGGTATCGTCCCTGCCGCCGGAGGAAAGGCCGTCATTCGGGGCCGCCACCAACCAGCTTAAGGTCCGGATCGGTGAATTGCTGGATGCCAGGAAGGCCGGGCTGTCGGTGTCTCAGCGAAAATCCCAGCACAGCCAGGAGGCGGTGGATATTACCCTGCCGGGGCGCCGGCTGTTTGCCGGGCACCGGCATCCTTTGTCCCAACTGCTGGAGGATATCTCTGACATCTTCCACGGGATGGGTTTTTCGGTGGCCGAGGGCCCGGACGTGGAATCGTCCCGGAATAATTTCGACGCCCTGAACACGCCGGAGAACCATCCTTCGCGGGACATGCAGGATACCTTCTACCTCAATAACGATCAAAGTCTGCTGATGAGGACCCATACCTCTCCGGTGCAGATAAGGACCATGAAGTCCCAGCCGCCTCCGGTCAGGATCATCGCCCCCGGCCGCTGCTACCGGCGCGACGCCATCGACGCCTCGCATATGCCGGTGTTCCACCAGTGCGAGGGGCTGTACGTGGATAGGAAGGCCAGCCTGGCCGATCTGAAAGGCATCCTTAATTATTTTGCCAGGCAACTGCTGGGGGAGAAGGTCAAGATAAGGTTCCGCCCCCATTTCTTCCCCTTTACCGAGCCCAGCGTGGAGTACGATTTCTCCTGCCTGTTCTGCGGAGGAAAGGGCTGCCGGGTCTGCAAGCAATCCGGCTGGCTGGAGATCTCCGGGGCCGGGATGGTGGATCCCAATGTCTTCAAGAATGTGGGGTACGATCCCGAGGTTTATCAGGGGTTCGCCTGGGGGCTGGGGCTGGAGCGGGTGGCCATGCTGAGGTACGGCATCAACGATATCCGGATGTTCTACCAGGGGGACATGAGGTTTCTGGAGCAATTTTAACCAGCCACCAAGGCACCAAGACACAAAGAGCAAAGCGATTAGGAACTGATACAGAATACCGGCTACGGAATACGGCAAGTATAATCAGCATCCAAAAAAATGAAGATAACCTATAACTGGCTTAAAGAATTCATAGATTTCAACTGGACGGTCAAGGAGCTGTCCGACAAGCTGACCTTCTCCGGCATAGAGGTGGAGGCGGTCGAGCCATTGTCCGGCGGCGACCATCTGCTGGATCTGGAGATCACACCCAACCGGCCGGATTGCCTGTCCCTGCTGGGCATCGCCCGGGACATCAGGGCCCTGGCCGGCGGGAAGATCACCCAGCCCGACTGCATAGTGGCCGAAAAAGGTCAGCCGATTGACCAGCTGGCCAAATTGACCATTGAAGACGGAGCGGGATGCCCCCGGTATCTGGCCCGGGTGATCACCGGGGTCAAGATAGCCGAATCCCCCGGCTGGCTTAAAACGAAGATCGAGAAGATAGGGCTGCGCCCTATCAATAACGTGGCGGATGTGACCAATCTGGTGATGTATGAATTGGGGCATCCGCTTCATGCGTTTGATTATGACAAGTTGGCCGATCATACCATTGTGGTCAGGCGGGCCAAGCCCAATGAGAATTTTACCACCCTGGATGGAGTGGAGCGAAAACTTACGGTCGACAACCTGGTGATCGCCGATGCCAAGCGGCCGGTGGCCCTGGCCGGCATCATGGGCGGGCTGGAGTCGGAGATATCCGACAATACAAAAAACGTCCTTTTGGAAAGCGCCTATTTCGAGCCCAACCTGATACGCAAGGGAAGCCGGTCTTTGGGCCTTAAGACCGATGCTTCATACCGCTTTGAGCGGGGGGCCGATCCTCTTATTTTGAAGAAAGCGGCCGATAGGGCCGCCAAACTGATAGCCGAATTGGCCGGAGGCCAGGTGGCGGCGGGTGTGCTGGATGTGGCCAAAACGGAATTTCCCGAATACCGCCAACTGTCATTGCGTCCGGAGAAGGCCAATAGCCTGCTGGGAATGGACATTCCCGCCCAGAGGATGGTTGAGATACTGAATGCCCTGGAACTGAAGGCGAAAATATCCAACGATGTCATACAGGTGCAGGTGCCCAGCTTTCGCAGCGATATCGAGCGCGAGGTGGACCTGATTGAAGAGGTGGGCCGGATCTTCGGCTACGACAACCTGCCCGGGGATCGTATCGAGCCCTGGGCGGTCCCGGCCGTCAAACGCCCCAAGGATATCTTTCTGGCCGGGGTCTCAAAAGCCATGACCAGCCAGGGATTCTCCGAGCATTACGGCCTGACCCTGATAGACCCGGGAAAACTGGAGGCTTTGGACCTGTCGCCGGCCTTTCCGTCCCAACCGGCGGTGGAACTGGTCAATCCCATCTCCTCGGACCAATCAGCCCTCAGGACGATTTTGCTTCCGGGCCTGCTGGAGGCGGCCGGACAGAACCTGAACAACGGCATCGCCGGCGTCAGGCTTTTCGAGATGGGAAAAATATTCCGCCCCCAAAAGTCAACTCCTTACGAAGGCCTTCATCTGGGAGCCTTACTGTGCGGCCAGGCGGCTGATCAATCATGGGATGCCAAGCCCAAGGCGGTTGATTTCTTCGATATCAAGGGCGCTTTGCAGTTCCTGCTGGATTCTCTGGGCATGGCTGAGGCCGAATTTGCCGCAGAAAAGATCGCGGCTTTGCATCCCGGCCGTTCGGCCATGGTCAGGGTCAATAAAAAAATACTGGGCTGCTGCGGGGAGCTGGATCCGTCGGTATCGGCCAAGATAGGGCTTAAGGATCGGATATATTACCTGGAGATCGATCTGGAGGTTCTGATGGAGTTGTCCGGATTGAAACAGAACAGATACCGGGATCTGCCGAAATACCCGTCAATAAAGCGGGATCTGGCCCTGGATCTGCCGGCGGAGACGGAATGCCGGCGGGTTACCGAACTGATCGGACAGCTGGCCGGCGGCGAACTGGAATCGGTGTCATTGTTCGACCTGTATCAGGGAAAGCAGATCGAGCCGGGCCGCAAGAGCATGGCCTTCTCACTGGTCTACCGGGCGGCCGGCCGGACCCTCACCGACGCCGAGGTCTCAGGCATCCATCAAAAAGTGTTGGAGGGATTGAAGGGGAAACTGCAGGCCAATATCAGATAACAGTCCTGATTTGGCTCCTGCCATTTTATATATATAAACTCGGAGGATCATCTATGAGCTTAGACGCACTGGATGCACTGGAGGAAAGGATCGACAAAGCGGTCGGGACCATCACACAGTTAAAGAAAGCCAAGGATCAACTGGAGGGCGAGAACGCCCAGCTAAAGGGACAGCTGGAGACCCTGAATAAAAAGATCAAGTCAATGGAGGATAGGGGCGGGGACCTGGAATCCCTGCAGGATGAGAACCGGCAGCTTAAGGGGTCGCAGGAAGAGCTTAAGAGTAAGCTGGAAAACATAATAGGCAAGCTGGATAAACTCCAGCAGTAGTATATTGAACTGCAGGGAAATTTTAAACCATAATCATAGAGTGCTATGACCGAATCCAAACCGGGCATAAAAGTTGAGATCTTCGGGAACGAATACCGGATCAAAGGGCAGGCGGACGCCGAATACGTCAAGCGGGTGGCCGCCTACGTGGACGAGAAGATGCGCCAGTTATCCCAGATGTCGGTGACCGGGGCCGTTTCCAAGATCGCCATCCTTACCGCCATCAATATCGCCGACGAGCTGTTCCGGGAAAGACAGGAGCGCGAGAAAGCGATGGAGAAGCTCAGCCACAGGCTGGAAGAGATCGGCGAATAACAGCTTTGGGGCCGGAAAATATTTTTCAAAAAAGGCTTGCAAATCCGGCCCAACGGTAGTATATTTGGCCTAGATAGAGTTCGTTCATTTTCCCTGCAGTGCTCGAAGCCAGCGGATATTTTTTGAGCCAACGCCTGTTCTTAATGGACCTAACCTTCAGTCGCGGTGTGCATGCCCCGCAAGGGGAAGCCTAAAACGGTTGAGGAGGTACCACCTTTTGAATGGGTTCAAAGATGCCGTTTGCCCGACACAGGCGGGGAATTTTTATTGGCTGCTATGGTTCACGACCTCTCCCCAGCCCCTCTCCTAAAGCATTAGGAGAGGGAAGGGTGAGGTCAGAATGACGATAAAAGTAAAAACATTTTAACACGACACTTTTTACATATAAACAGGAAGGGAAAGACACATGATGACAGTGATCTGGATAATTATAGCCGTGGCCGGCACCGGACTGGGGTCCTTTTTGGGATATTTGATACATCAGAAGATCTCCGAGGCCAAACTGGCCGGGGCCGAGAAGCTGGCCGAGAAGGTGATCGCCGAGGCCCAGCGCGAGGCGGCCACCTACAAGAAGGCGGCCGCGGTGCAGGCCAAGGAGGAATCGTACCGGCTGAAGACCACTTTTGAAAAGGAGACCCAGAGCCGCCGCCAGGAGATCAAGGATTACGAGCACCGGATAACCGAGAAGGAAAAGCAGATCGACCACAAGGTGGACATCATCAACCGCAAGGAGAAGGATGTCGAGGTCCGGGAGCGGGAGCTGGTGGCCAAGGAACGGGTGGTCCGGGCCAAGGACGAGCGCCTGACCAACCTGATCGACGAGCAGAATAACAAGCTGGAGCAGATCGCCGGACTGACCCAGGAGGAGGCCAAGAAGATACTGATGCAGAACCTGGAGACCCAGGTGCGCCATGAGTCCGCCCAGATGATGAAGGTCATCCGCGACGAGGCCAAGGAGAACGCCGAGAAGGAGGCCCGCCAGATCATCTCCATGGCGGTCCAGCGCTACGCCGGGGAGCACACCGCCGAGACCACCGTCTCCGTTGTGCCGCTGGCCAGCGACGAGATGAAGGGCCGGATCATCGGCCGGGAGGGACGCAACATCCGGGCCTTCGAGGCCGCCACCGGGGTGGAGGTGCTGATAGACGACACCCCGGAGGCCATAGTGATCTCGGCCTTCGACCCGGTGCGCCGGGAGGTGGCCCGGATGGCCATGGAGAAATTGGTGTCCGACGGGCGGATCCAGCCGGCCCGCATCGAGGAGGTCATCGAGAAGGCCCAGAAGGATGTAGACCGCAGCATCAAGGAGGCCGGGGAGTCTTTGGCCCTGGAGGTGGGGGTGCCAGGACTGCATCCCGAACTTCTGCTTCTTCTGGGAAGGCTGAAGTTCCGCACCAGCTACGGCCAGAACGTCCTGCAGCACTCCAAGGAAGTGGCTTTTCTGGCCAGCATGATGGCCGGGGAGCTGGAGCTGGATTCGGCCCTGGCCAAGCGGGCCGGGCTGCTGCATGACATCGGCAAGGCGGTGGACCACAACATCGAGGGCACCCACAGCCAGATCGGCATGGACATCGCCAAGCGCTACGGCGAGTCGGCCATAGTGATCAACGCCGTCGGCGCCCACCACGAGGATATCGAGTTCATCTCGCCCATCTCGGTGCTGATCGCGGCGGCCGATGCCATCTCCGGTGCCCGGCCGGGCGCCAGAAGGGAATCGCTGGAGGCCTACGTCAAACGGCTGGAGAAACTGGAGGAGGTGGCCTATTCGTTCAGCGGGGTCAGCAAGGCCTACGCCATCCAGGCCGGGCGCGAGGTCCGGATCATCGTCACCCCGGAGGATGTCAGCGACAGCCGGACCACCGAGATGGCCAACGAGATCGCCCACAAGGTGGAGTCGTCCCTGCAGTATCCCGGGCAGATCAAGGTGACGGTCATCCGCGAAACGCGGGGAATAGGGTACGCAAAATAAGCTTGACCTTTTTGAAATTGTCATCCTGAGGACACATCAAAGCAAAACAGATTGAAGGATGAGTATAGGTCACCCGTTCAGCTTGACTGGCAAAATAGATTTCTCAGGGTGACAGAATCAAGTCATCCTGTGGGCACAACGAGGCAACACAGGTTGAAGGATGAGTATAGGTCACCCGTTCAACTTGGCAGGCAATGCAGATTTCTCAGGGTGACAGAATAGTGTCATCCTGAGGGCACACACAAACGTGGCTGGGCGTAGGATGACGTAATCACCCATTCAGCCTGCCGGGCAGGTTGGATTTCTCAGGGTGACATATTGATGGAATATTAGTGGGAAAATGAAAATTCTTTTTATCGGCGATATCATCGGGCGGCCGGGACGTCAGGCGGTGGAGAAGCTTCTGCCCGGGCTGGTCGAGGAGCATCAGATAGACTTTGTGATAGCCAACGGGGAGAATGCCGCGGCCGGTTTCGGTCTGACCCCGGCGGTGCTGGACAATCTGTTCGCCCTGGGCATAGACGTGGTCACCTCCGGCAATCATCTATGGGACAAGAGGGACATTCTGCCCCGGCTGAAAAAAGAGCCGCGCCTGCTGCGTCCGGCCAATTATCCGCCTGATGTGCCGGGCACCTGTTTCGGGGTCTACCAAGACAAGCAGGGGCGCAAGGTCGGGGTGTTCAATCTGCTGGGCCGGGTGTTCATGCCGGCGGTGGATTGTCCGTTCAGAACAGCCGACCAGGTGATAGCCGAGCTGAAGAAAGAGACCGACATCATCATCTTGGATATGCATGCCGAGGCCACATCAGAAAAGATCGCCCTGGGCTGGTATCTGGATGGCCGGGCCAGCGCGGTGATAGGCACCCACACCCATGTGATGACCGCCGACGAGCGGGTGCTGCCCCAGGGTACGGCCTATATCACCGACGCCGGGATGACCGGCGGGTTCGACAGCGTGATTGGCATGGAGAAGGAGCCGATCATCGAGAAGTTTTTGACCCAACTGCCCACCAAGTTTGAGGTGGCCGAGGGGGATGTGAGGTTCAACGGGGTGGTGGTGGAGGTGGATGAGCAGAGCGGGAAGGCGAGGGGAATCATCAAAATTATATATGCTGAACAATGAAGAAATATTTATTAAATAGTGATAAATATTTTATTGCCTTTTTATCGACCTTTATTTTATACAAGTACTTTCCTAGTCCTGATTCCGGCTTCTGATCTAGTCTATACAAGTATAATCTGTCAGTGTATATATCGGGATATGTTAGTTTAGTCCTCCCCTC